>JALNVO010000221.1 GCA_023231365.1 Fibrobacteraceae bacterium
GATTTTCTCCTCTTTCTCCAACGCTTGTTTCCGTTCGTTCTTCTTTTCTCTGATCTCTTTGATTTGAGCCATCTGCGTTTCATTGCAGAAACCGGAAACATAGACATAATGCGTGCCGGACAAAGTTTGTTTTTGTTTTCCCATTGAGAAGCTCAGATTCCATTCCAACGGAAGTGCCTTGCCGAAAAGTTCTGCTATTTTTGCAGAATCTGTGAATGCATATAAAAAATTAAAATAATCATAAATGAAGTATTCGTTTTTTCTATTTATTTTTCTGGAAGACCATTTTTTTGTGTGGGGATTATAGCCGTAGCGAGCACTACTGCCATAAAGTACTGTTCCAGACAATTTGTGTTTGATTCTGGAGATTATTCTCGCGTCTATAATAGGCATAAAATCATAACTTTCCGTTTGTATTGTAATAGTGAGCGGAATGACTTGCTCGTAAACGGACAGATTCCAGACGCTGTCAACGGTCTGTGAGTCCTCTCTGCTTGTGTCCGCATAAAAGCAAAATTTTGCGGCAATGGAATCTTCAGGAGAAGAGCCTGTTTGAGCAGAACAGATTCCGGCTGCAAGCAGGATGCAAATGAGGATCGGTTTAATTTTCAGGACATGTATAAGTTTTTGCATAACCACTGGTTCCGTAGGTCTGGTGAAATAAAGCAGCAGCATCGTCTAAAAGATTTTTGTTTTTTTCTGCAATTTCTTTTCTGAATGATTCTGCCAGCGTATCTAGATGTCCTTTAATTTGAGATCCACACATGCAATCTTCTATTACTACATATGTCTCATTAGGAAAATTTACGCAGGCATAATACTTTACATGCCCTAACTCATGATAATACATAGCTTCTTCATCCTTTTTTGTTGTGATGTACCCATTAGGGAATACATACCCTTCATATACAGAATAAGGATCATTTTTAACGAGATCGGTTTCTGTCCTAATAGTAAATTTCACTTTCCATAAATAGGAGCCGTCTTTACAAGAGCCTAGAGGGGTTTTATCTGTAGAATAGCCGCTTTCTGCACTAACGTCTAGGACAGGGCAAGTAACGCCTCCAGTCAGGGAACCATCCCTGTCAATAATTCCGTAATCTACGCCCAGTATTCCGCAGTTGTCATCGCCACTTTTCTTTAATGTGGATTCTCCCGAGACTTCCTTGCAAATCCATTCCCCCTTGGAATTGTTTCCGCATTCTATAGTGGATGTTTTTAAATAGACGGGGGTTTCTTCATTCCATATATTTATATCCGCTGCTGTTTGATACTTTAGGTTGCGCTGAAACAGATACCTTTTTGTCTTAGGAGAAGCCACGGTTTTTCTGCCGAGGACATCGTAAAAGACTTTGGATGTTTTTAAAACGGATGCGGAATCATTTTCTTCTGAGACTTCAGAGGCCTGTGCTATTGTCTTCTTGTAGAGTGTGGCGTCATCCGGGCATTGTCCCTCTTCTTCAAATGGATCATGGCAGTCCACTTCCGTGTACCACCAACCCACATTGCTCGCATTGAAATCGTACATCCAAAGCCAATCATTTCCACAGTCGCCGCCCCGGTCCGGGTTGCATTTGTAGCACTTTCCATTTTTCGCAAAGCAGGCTTTCAGCGGATCGCTCGGCACGTCGCGCAGCGGATGCGAAGGGCACTCCCCCACCCCGGACGAGCTCGATGCGGCTGCCGCTCCGGTAGAGCAGTCGACCTCCTCATACCACCAGCCCACATTGCTTGAGTTGAAACTATAAATCCACAGCCAGTCGTTCCCGCAGTCGCCACCCCGGTCCGGGTTGCATCTGTAACATTTGCCGCCATAGCTGAAACAGGCGGAAAGCGGGCTTGCCGGAACACTCGCAAGGGGATGCTGCGGGCAAAGATTCCCCGAAGAAGAACTCGAATGCTCCCCAGCATCTGAACCAGAACCCACAGAAGACGAACTTTGTTCATACCAAGAACTCATCGCATCCGCAGAAGACGAGCTTTCCCAGTTCTCAGAAGACGAACTGATAGTCTCTATGGATGAGGAGCTGAAAAGTTCAGAAGACGAGCCCTCTATTTCCATAGATGAAAAGCTCTCTTCGCCTTCAGAAGACGAACTTGCCGTTTGCATAGAAGACGAGCTTCCTTCGTCCTCGGAAGATGAACTCACCCTCTCCGTAGAAGAAGAACTGCCCGATTCGGCGGACGAGGAACTGGCGGGCCCGGAAGAAGAGCTGCTTTCTCCAGAAACGGAATCGCGGCAGAATTTGGATGTTGCGGCAGAGCCGTATGTTTCACTGCAGAAGTTGCTGGAAAGATAACCGGAAGTCGAAAATCCTCCCGTACCCCCTAAAGCCATCGGAGAAACACAGGAATTGTTCCCCGGAGCATAATTCGCCTTGCAGCATTCAGACTTTTTCTTTTGCGTATTCGCCTTTTCAAATTCCGAGCCGCAGAAATCCAGATACACGTAAGCACAGTAATAGGTAGTGCCGCAAGCGGGGACTCCATACGAAGATATGGAAGATATGGAAGACGTGAAGGACATGTCCGGAGCGATGTCGTAACTGCTTTTGATCGAGTCGACATAGGCATTTGCAGCCTCTGCACTGAGGAAACAGGATCTTGAATTCTTGTAGAGGGAATCCGAATTGGCGCACTGCGCGTTCTGAACGCTGTCGGCTTCGGCTAAAGTTGTACAATACCATGAAGCATACATAAGCACATTTTTATTAGTAATACCCACATAGCCACATTTTCCATTATTATAGGGGTTAGTACAAAACTCTTCAGACTGATTGGGATTATAAAAGCCACCAAACCAAACAGAAGAACGAGCTTCTTTCTTATAAGTGGAATTGGGGGTAGAACAAAAAGGAGCAAGATCTGAACACTTATTCGCAGTACATGTAGAGCCCCATCGGCAGTCGTCAACATAATCACCTGATACAGTATAAAAATAGTTATGATTCCAAGCCTCATATGCCGTGAGGTCATGGCATGAAGCAAACAAAGGCTCCCCAAATACAAAAAAAGAGAAACCTATTACGATCAAACATCTTCTAAGCAAAACGTTGTCCCCAAACAAATTCATAGAAACGCTCCAATTCCTATAAAATCAACTAAGTCGTTTCAAAATATAGTTTCAAAAATGAAAAATGGGCTTTCTAAATCCCATTTTTACACAACTGAAAAAAACACGCCTCGAATCCGGCATTTTGTAAACGGTTACACAGCAAAGGTGATCAACCAATCTATCTGTCTAAAGACAAGTTGACCCGCCACGAGGATGCAGGAGTTCCACACTCAGCGTTCCCAGGCAGATCCGGCAGTGCGATGGACGCGC
The DNA here is from genome assembly GCA_023231365.1 of Fibrobacteraceae bacterium. GTDB lineage: Bacteria > Fibrobacterota > Fibrobacteria > Fibrobacterales > Fibrobacteraceae > Hallerella. The sequence goes on from JALNVO010000221.1 coordinate 3,326, forward strand.
CACTGTCACAGTGTGGCGCCGGATTCAATTTTTTAGCCCACGAACACGCGACCGTTTTTGAACAGGCGGAGCCACGGGCCGTCATCGCCCCACTCCGCCGGGTGCCAGCTGCACTGGCAAGTGCGGAAGACGCGTTCAGGGTGCGGCATCATGATGAGAGCGCGGCCATCGATGGTCGTAAGGCCCGTCATGCCGAAAGGCGAACCGTTCGGGTTCAGCGGATAACGTTCCGTGTATTCATGGTTTCCATCCACGTAGCGGAGGCTCACGAGGCCGGTCCCGAGGCAGGCTTCGGCGGCTTTCGCATCCGCGAATTCAGCGCGGCCTTCACCGTGGGCAACGACGATCGGGAGCACGCTCCCTTCCATTCCCTTGAGGAGAACGGACGGCGTCTTTTCGACCTTGAGGCTCACGAAGCGGGCTTCGAAGCGTTCGGAAGCGTTCTGCACGAAGCGCGGCCAGTGCGCCGCACCCGGAATGAGGTCCTTGAGGTTCGACACCATCTGGCAGCCGTTGCACACGCCGAGCGTGAAGGTGTCCTCACGATGGAAAAAGCCTTCGAACTCCGCACGGGCGCGCGGGTTGAACAGGATGCTCTTCGCCCAGCCTTCGCCGGCGCCGAGAACGTCACCGTAGCTGAAACCGCCGCAGGCGACGAGTCCCTTGAAATCCTTGAGCGAAACGCGACCGGAAAGGATATCCGTCATGTGTACGTCGATCGACTCGAAACCGGCGCGGTCGAACGCGGCGGCCATTTCGATTTCGCCGTTCACGCCCTGCTCGCGGAGGACGGCCATCTTCGGGCGACTCGCGTAATCCTTGCCCACGCTCACGTTGAACGTGACCTTCGGCGTAATGCCCGGATCGTTCTGTTCGAGCTTGAGCTTGTATTCGCTTTCGGCGCAGTCCGGATTGTCGCGGAGAGCGGAAATGCGGCGGGTCGTATCGCTCCACACGGCGCGGAGAGCGGAAAGGCCTTCCGCATAATCACCGATGCGGAATTCATACTTGTCGTTCAGCGTACCGATGTCCGCGACGCACTCGCCGAGGCCCGCGGCAGCGAACGCGCCGTTCACCGCGGCGACGTCCTTGGCGGCGACCTGAATCACCGCGCCGAGTTCTTCATTGAAAAGCACTTCGAGAGGAGCGCCCGCGAGCTTCGAAATATCGAGCGTCACGCCGACGTGCCCTGCGAAAGCCATTTCGAGAGCGGTCGTGTAAAGGCCGCCGTCGGACTTGTCGTGATACGCGAGGATATGCCCCTGCGTATTTAACTTCTGAATGGTCTCGAAGAACGCGCGGAGATCCTTCGCACTGTCCACGTCCGGAGACTTTGTACCAAGTTTGTTATAAACCTGAGCCGCAATGGAAGCGCCCATGCGGTTCCTGCCGTGCCCGAGGTCCACGAAAAGCAGGTGGCTGTCCTGCTTCAAAAGCTGCGGCGTGAGTGTCTTGCGCACATCCGCGCAGGGAGCGAAAGCGCTCACCACGAGCGAAATCGGGGAAGTCACGTCATGGCTGCCGCGTTCGTCCTTCCACACGGTGGTCATGCTCATCGA
>JALNVO010000222.1 GCA_023231365.1 Fibrobacteraceae bacterium
CGCACGTCAATACGTCGCTCACGGACATTTTAACGTAAACGGCATCCGCTGCTTTGCTCCAAGCCGCCTCATCAAGGCCGGTGACGTGATTGCAGTCCGTGAACGTTCCAAGAATCACGTACAGATCAAGGAAGCAATTGACAACGCTCCTGCAGCACCTGAATATCTGAGTGTCGACAAGACCAAGATGGAAGGTAAGCTCGTTGCACTTCCTCTCCGCGAACAGATTCCGGTCAAGCTCCAAGAACAGCTCGTGGTCGAATACTATTCGAGATAGTTTCCAATCGATTTTATAAAAAAGAACGCTCCCTTTTGGAAGCGTTCTTTTTTATACTCTCTTGCAAAGTGCGTAGAATTATCCGTCGACAACACTCCGGACCACAAGGCTCGCAAGCGTCATTCCGAAAGCAGCCGTTACACCGACAAAGCTCCCGAGGGCCGGTTTTCCCTTTCCTTCGGGTACAGCATAACCTTCGCGATTTTTCTCTTCGCTGAATACAGCCATAAAATCGCCCGCAAAACCATTTTCGCGAAGCTTTACCCGCACGATTTTTCCAAGCGGGCAGGCATGCGTTTTCCAGATGCTCGCACTCCGGACGAATGTCGGGTCGAGCTTCCCTGCAGCCCCCAAACTCGAAAATACTTTTATCCCCAGCGAAGACGCATGTATCAAAAGATCCACTTTGTCATTCACCGAATCAATCGCATCAATTACCACATCATAATGGTTCCAATCAAACTCGCTTCGAGATTCTGCAGAATAACGGACTGCTAATTTATGCACAATTAGAGAAGAACGAACCTGCAGCAAACGTTCCGCAAGGGCATCTACCTTCAATTTACCTACAGTGTTTTCCAAAGCAGGGAGTTGCCGATTCACATTAGAAAGCGCCACCGAATCGGAGTCCACCAATGTCATTTCATTGACACCGGAACGCACTAAGGCTTCGGCGCACCAGCTACCCACACCGCCCACGCCAAACACGGCAACTTTCAAATTTTCCAATTTCTGGACAGCGGTTTCGCCGATGAGAATGTTCAACCTTTGTAGCGGAGAGTCTTCCATAAAGCATCCAATAAAATTTGACGACTCCAAAATTAGTTCTTTTGAGCTTTTAGGCAAGAACAAACAACGTTACGGTCAAGATTTCAGCGCTACATCCCAAAACAAAGGCATCCAGCCATTCTCTGGGAATTCACACAGTCACAGACGCGAGGTCTATTGCTAGCAATTTCCCTTGTGACGCTTGATGCCGAACGCCCTAAGCATCTCCCTATCTCTCGTTTGCTCAAACTCCAGACTCAATAATCTCACGCTCATAAAAGTTCAAAGGGCTATATATTTCCCCTACTGCAACACGCGTCCACCGACCCTTGGCGCCACCACCAGCACTTCGGCCAGACAATCGCAAGCCTAATTGAGGATACCTGCTTGCATCGGTTTCGCCACTTTCGTGTTTGCGCACTTACTTATGCAAATCAGTAATGGGTGTGCAGATATGCCCGCTGTACTCGTTTTGGAAAATGAAATGTTTCTTTCCACTCAATACCATAGTCAGATCAATTTTTAGAGGAACCCATCGAAGATTACCTTTTTTTATCCAATCATAAAGCACCTCCTAGCTTGTGTAACAAAAACCGAGACGAGTACGCCATTTCAAATCCAAAAAAATTAGATGATTCCAAAAGATCCTATCTCCGCGGCCGGAACGACTCTCAAAGAAGATCATCGGGCGTCAATAATTCTCGCAAAAGGATGAATCAACTAAGACTGTAGCCAAAATCTGGACAAAATTATAAATATTTAAAAATTCTATAAACGCAACCAGATTTTCGAAAAAGGATCTATACAGATAAAGTTTAGGTTCCCTTTAAAAAATGAATTTTTAGAGGTAATCTTTAATAAAACAAATTGGAAGCAGAAATACTATGACCGCGCACATATTTACCCATGTTTCATTTGAAAGCGAAGGCATCATCGCAGACATCCTTAACGAATTGCATATAGCCTATTCGCACGTTCCTTTATATGCAGGAGCGGATACCCCAAAATCAAGCCAAATCGACTTTGCCATCTTTATGGGAGGCCCGATGAGCGTACTTGAAGAACGCGAGTTTCCATTTCTTGCTAAAGAAAAAGAACTGATTCGCACACTCATCCAGCAAAAAAAGCCCGTGCTCGGAATATGCCTCGGAGCGCAACTCATCGCAAATGCTCTCGGAGCAGAGATAATCAAAAACCCAGATAAAGAAATCGGCTGGTTCCCCATTTCGGGTTCGAGCACATCGAAAAGCACATTTTCATTTCCCAATAAAACAACCGTATTCCATTGGCATGGAGAAACCTTCGGTATACCCGAAGGAGCTCTCCGTATCGCTCAAAGCAAAGCCTGCACGAATCAAGGATTCCAAGTCGGAAGTGCTATAGGTCTTCAATTTCACATTGAAACGACGGAAGCTTCTATGCAAAGCATTCTCTCCCACTGTTCAAGTGAACTTTCCGAAAAAAGTCCCTGGATACAGAGCGAAGAACGAATAAAAGAACTCGCACGCACAAGCATCCCACAAGCGAATGCGCTGATGGGGAAACTAATCCGCTATATGCTTGGAAAGTAAAACTCAGTTTTAATACATACAAGACAGACTTCAGCCTCGACAAGCTCGACCTGTTTCCGTTGGCAATGCGTCCGAAGAATCGCCTCGACATCCTTGCAATTCCACGCCGTATAGGTCAACGTGGATTATTGCTATTATTCATCCGTGATCCTTTGGTTCTTTGTGATGCAGTTGGCTGACCTGAGTTTCAATTAATCATAAGGCGAATGCTGCAGTCGTGCTTGCACGAATATTGCTGAGCCGAGGTTAATGTTTACGTAGTAAACAAATGTAGCCAAGGGATTTTTCCTATGTCGGGGATGCAACGAGAGAAGGCTAAACGGGGCCACCTGTCTAGCCGATGGTTTTGAATACATACAAAAAAGCCCCAGAACTTATCCGGGGCTTTCTTTAGAAGTATTGTTTACAACTTATTCCTGGACAGGAGGCTGTTCTTGAGCAGGCTCTTGATTCTGCTGTTGTTGCTTCAGAGCCTTAATAGAGAGCTTAACCTTGCCCTTGGGGTCAACGCCCAAGCAGAGAACGGTGACTTCATCGCCCACATGGACAATGTCTTCGACGCGTTCTACGCGATAATCGGCAAGTTCAGAAATATGAACTAGGCCATCTCGGCCCGGAAGGATTTCAACAAAGGCGCCAAACGGCTGGATGGTTTTCACCTTGCCCTTGTAAATGCGGCCCGGTTCGGGTTCAGCGGTGAGTTCTTCGATCATGCGGCGGCAGACGGCGCCGACCTTGGCATTCGGAGCGGCAATGTCAATATTACCCACATCATCAATGTTAATCTGGCAACCGGTCTGGGCCTGCATGCCCTTGATAACCGATCCACCGGAACCGATGACGTCGCGGATCTTGGCTGTCGGAACGCGCATCTTGATCATCGTGGGTGCCTTTTCAGACAAATGAGCACGCGGCGCCGGGATAGCTTCGGTGATCTTACCCAAAATGTGAAGACGTCCGCGCTTCGCTTGGTCCAAGGCCTTGCGCATCAGTTCAGGAGTAATGCCCTTGATCTTGATGTCCATCTGGAACGCAGTAATGCCTTCAGCAGTACCCGTTACCTTGAAGTCCATATCGCCCAAATGGTCTTCCGTACCGGTAATATCGGTAAGGATCTTAATCTTCTCGTCATCAGCGTGGCCCGTTTCGGAGATAAGGCCCATAGCAACACCCGCTACCGGAGCCTTGATAGGAACACCGGCATCCATAAGGGAAAGTGTTCCGCCGCAGACGGAAGCCATTGAAGAAGATCCGTTGGATTCCATAATTTCAGAGACGATGCGGATAGTGTACGGGAAATCATCCGGAAGTGGAAGAACCGCGTTCAGAGAGCGCTCCGCCAAATGTCCATGCCCGATTTCGCGGCGGGAAAGACCGAGTTTTTTGCACTCGCCCACGCAATACGGCGGGAAATTGTAGTGAAGCATATAATTCTTGGAGCCTTCGCCCTGCAAACTTTCATAGCGCTGTTCGTCGGCCTTGGTACCGAGTGTGCAAGTGACGAGGGCCTGCGTTTCACCGCGCTGGAAAATGGCAGAACCATGAGCGCGAGGAAGTACGCCGAGTTGAATTTCGATGGGGCGCACTTCTTCAGTGGTACGGCCATCTATGCGGCGACCTTCATTGAGGATCATCATACGCATTGTGGTGCGTTCGAGATCAGCAAAGATCGCCTTCGCATCTGCAAGAAGAGCAGCGTCTTGAGTTTCACCTTCACCGATGATTGCAAGGATCTTCGGGTCTGCGACGACCTTAGCTTCCAATTCAGCCATTTTCGGATAGAGCTGGGTCTTCACCATATTTGCATGGAGAGCCGCATTCAGTTCATCAAAAACGACTTCCTTGACAGTAGCGACGAGCTTGTCATGGGTCTCACCCTTGTTCTTCGGAGTGAGGACCATCTTGGGCTTGGAGCACTGAGCAACAAGTTCAGCTTGAGCCTTGCAGAGAGCCTTAATCGCTTCGTGACCGGTAGTGATCGCATTGATCATTGTATCTTCGGACACTTCATAAGCACCGCCTTCCACCATACAAACCGAGTTTTCCGTGCCGGCGACCACGAGATCAAGATCGGCCATAGCAACCTGTTCGTAAGACGGATTCACAACGGGCTTGCCATCGACGACAGCCACGCGGACTGCGGCGACTTGTTCTTCGAACGGAAGTTCGGAGAG
>JALNVO010000223.1 GCA_023231365.1 Fibrobacteraceae bacterium
AATTCCCATATAAGCAATATCATAGGTATCCTTCAACCTTTCCGCCCAAGAAAGCGTAGGAAGCCAATGCCCCTGTTCCTTATAAACATCCGGCCAAAATAGAATTCTTTTTTTGCTATCATCTGCCATGGAGCAAGCTCCCTCTTTTGTAAAAAAGTATCAATAGAAATATATACTTATTTTTCCGGTTTGTGTATGACCCGGCCCCGAAAAACTATTTTTTCTGATGCAATATTATTTCTCCGTGCGACAGGAATCATCTTCGCAAGCAGTTCCGCCTTCGATTTTATAGACGGCGTTTTTATTTGCCCTGATGTTTATTTTTATATGGTCTGGAAAATGGTTTAGCCCGGAAACGGCAGATGTCGTCCGTACCGCTATTGTAGTTTCTGTAATTCTTGCCATACTTTTGGCTTTTGTCGTTTTCGTCTGTCTCGCTATGGCCGTTTCCTGGTGCCAGCTGCAAAGGCACAGTTTAACTACATGGGAAAATTATCAGATTTCACTACTGTCCAAAACAATTTATGCGTATAACGAACTGACAGCAGCTTGAACCGCAAAAAAATGCCGGTTATCCGACTAGGTAAATTTGGGTTACGACACTCAAACAAACTAGAAGGAACCGGCAGATGAAAAATAGCCATATTTTCGCTCAGATCCTACAGTATATCCGCTGGGAAGCATTCGAAAACATCGTTCAAAAGTACTCTGGAGACCATGCAGCAAAAGGAATCAGCTGTCGCAGCCAGTTCATCACCATGCTTTTCGCGTACATCTCCGGGGCGGACTCCCTCCGTGAGATCACCCAGGGAATGGCGATGCAAGGCGGCAATCTCAACCACATGGGTATATAGATAGGACTCCCAGCAAGTCCACGCTTGCCTACGCAAATGAGCACCGGAGCTGGGAGATCTACCGCGACATGTTCGAAAATCTTGTTTCGAGGATTCAGCCCAGGCTATCCCGCAAGAGCAAGCCCAGGGGATTCAAGGGAAAGCTGTTCAGTGTAGATTCAACTACGATAGACCTGTGCCTGAGCGTCTATCCGTGGGCAAGGTTTCATCACAGAAAAGGCGCCGTGAAAGTTCATGCGGTCCTGGATCATGATGGACTGATCCCCATGTTCGCCGACACGCCCCATGGAAGGATTCATGACGGCAAGGCCTTCCGCGCCATGTTCACCGGCAGCCCGGACCTGTTTCCGCCGCAGAGCGTCATTGCGATGGACAGGGCATACGTGGATTATGAACTCTTCGGCGAAATGAGTGAGCGGGATGTATGGTTCGTGACGCGGCTCAAATCCAATGCGGTCTACAAGGTCGTCGAAACCCACGCTCCACCCCAGAAGAGCAATATTGTAAGTGACGAGGTCATAGAGCTTGCAAGCCAGAAAGGAGGAGCCTGCGGCTATTACCTGCGCAGGGTTGTCGTGTGGGACGATGAAAAGAAGATGAAGCTTTTCTTCAAGCAGATCAAGCAGAACCTGAAGATCAAATCATTTGTGGGCACATCGGAGAATGCAGTCAAGCCCCGGATCTACTGTGCGCTCTGTGCCATTGTGCTCCTGAACTACCTGAAGCAGATTTCGGACAGCAGGCGAAGCCAATGCAAGGAAAAGAGCTTTTCATTCTCGAACATGGTCATGATGCTGCGGATCAGCTTATTTCGATGTATCTCCTTGGATGACTGGCTTTCCAATCCATTCATTCCACCGCCAGAGACGACACGGAACTGCCAGCAGAACCTGTATCTTTTCGGACAGCATGTTCAGGGGAGGGGGTTGTTTTCAGAGAGATAAGAAAAATGATGATTTTAACTCAAATGGCAAGGTTTAGCTTTCGTGGCTAAGCTGTTTTGGACAGTAGTGATCAGATTTATAAAACAAAACACCGGAAATTCGCATGGATATGCGAGCATTTCCTGGAGTACGATGACTTCTCTGAAATGTGGGATTCTATGCGTGCCAAAAGCCTTGAGGAATATCGAAAAAGAAAAGAAGTGGAGCGCTTTATTCATGGCAAAGAATTTCACCAGTGAAATACGCCCACGAGCATATTGACCAGGCCGATTATATGAACATAAAAAAGACATTGCTAATCATGTTCCTGTCCGTTTTCATTTTTTGCGGTCTATTATGTGCTCTCGGAATCATTGGCGTCGCCGGGACCACCGGGGAAAAGGCGCAATGGCAGTATTCGCCATTTGTTCTTTTCTGTTCCTGTGCCAGGCGTTACTTCTCAAGAGAACCAACGGGCACAAGAAACGGCAAGGCTCATGCTGAACGATCGACGTGAAACAGAAACGCCGGGCGGAAGACAGCGGCGCCCTCGCTCAATTTGTCACCGGAACGATGAACGCAAAAGATTCCCGGATAGTAAACGACTTCATTTCTTGCCTCACATCGGGAACCGTATCCGATAATCTTTTATCTGTAATCCGGAATGCACCGAAAGGCGTTCCCGGAACGGACACAGGCCCATTCAGAATGGTTTCGCAGAACAGGCCGGAAGAACTGCGGAGATTCTTTGAAGTGGTGAAGGCCATCGTGAGCGCGGGATCTCATTAAATACATTTTTGTTCCATCCTGTATTTTTGAACGGAAAAGGCCGCAGATTTCCTTTCTTCCAGGAATTCCGCCATTTTATTTTTCTATTTTTGTGGCTCACTTTTAACACAGGATTCTTATGAAACTCACAGCACTCCTCGTCACTTTCGGCCTCACCGTTTCCGCTTTCGCGGACCAAGCCCCTGCCAAGGGCAGCAGCGCCCTTATGGGTCTCCTTCCGTTCGTCCTGATGTTCGTGGTGATGTACCTGTTCTTCATCATGCCGAAGCAGAAGGAAATGAAGAAGCTCGATGCGATGCGCAAGACTCTCAAGAAAGGCGACAAGGTGCTCACCTCCGCAGGCATCATCGGTATCGTTGCGAACATCGAGGATACCCTCGTGACCGTCCGCACGGGCAACGATACTAAGCTCGACTTCGAACGCAGCGCGATTCTCCGCGTGCTCGATGACAAGGGCGAAATCAAGACCGAAGAAAAGGCGAAGTAATGGCTTTGCTTGACATCAAGATTTACGGAGAATCCGTTCTCCGCAAAAAGTCGGAGCCTATTCCCGCCGTGACGCCGGAACTCGCCGCTCTCGCGCAGGATATGCTCGAAACGATGTATGACGCGGGCGGCTGTGGTCTCGCCGCGCCCCAGATCGGCAAGGACATCCGCCTGGTCGTCATTGATGCAGCGAAGCCCGATGAGGAAGAGCCCGCGCCGCATATTATGTTCAATCCCGAATGGGGACCGGAACCGGATGCCGTGGATGTGATTCACGAAGAAGGCTGTCTCTCCATTCCGGATATCTGGTGCGACGTAATGCGCAAGGACAAGGTCTGGGTCCGCTACACGGACGAAACCGGTGCACAGCAGGAACAGCACAACTGCACGGATATGCTCGGACGCTGCATTCAGCACGAATGCGATCACCTCGAAGGCAAGCTGTTCATTGACAAAATGTCGACGACGGACCGCTCGCTCAATCAATCCAAACTCCGCGACATGGCGAAGAAGCATAAAAAGGCATAGGCTTTTTTAATGCGTTGCGCACCCCTTCTTCTGCTGCTGATAGGAAACCTCGTCGCTTTCGCCCCCGCTCCTACGGAACTCCTGGCGCACGCCGGGACGCAGAAAGCCGCGTATGCGGCGCCCGCTGAGGTGAATGACGATGCGGATTCCTTGGAAGACGATTCCAAGGACCTCAACACCGGCGACGAAGACGACTCCGCGGAAGAGGATGCGGATCCGGCAGGCGAAGATTCCCTTGATGCGGCGGACAGCTCATCGCAGGACACAGCCTTCGAGGAAGCTTATTCCCCGGACACGACGGACAATGATTCCCTGGATGATGATTCGCTGAACGAGGATTCCTCGGGCGTGGAGCCTTTCGTCGCGATTCCTCCGGTCGACATGTTCACTGCGGATTCCGCGCTGCTGTTCCCGGAAGAAGGCATCACGGACACGGTGATGCCGGAAGAACTGCGCAGGCCCATACGCGTGGGGATCCTCCCCGGAGTTTCACGCGCGGATATCGGCGGCGGGGACTCCATCCTCGTCTCGTTTAACGGCGAACCGTTCGAAGCTCATTCCCCGGACATCTCCATTTCCCGGAGCGGAAGCAAGGTGACGTTCCGCGACGCTTCGGGTTTCCACCGTTCCGCGGACAGCCTGACGATCGTGCCTGCGGATACAAGTGAAGCGTCGCGGCTTTCGGTTTCGGACAAAAAGTATCGCGGAGCCCTCACTGCAATTCTCGTCAGAGGACACCTCACGATCGTGAACGATGTGAACGTGGAAGATTACGTGAAAGGCGTGATTCCTTACGAAATCGGACGCCTCGGGGAGAGCTTCATAGACGCGCTCAAGGCGCAGGCCGTCGCCGCGCGTACATACGCCTACCACCATTACAATTCCCGCCACTCGCAGGGTTTCGACGTTTACCCGAACGTGCACGATCAGGTTTATAACGGCATCGCCGGGGAATCGACCTGGAGCAACGCCGCCGTGGATTCCACCGCCGGAGTCGTCCTCACTTACGAAGGAAAATTCATCGAAGCCTACTACCATTCCACCTGCGGCGGTCACACGGACAACGTGGACACCTGGGGTCTGCGCCCCGCGCCTTACCTCAAAGCGGTGCCGGACCTGCAGCCCAATCGCAGACCGTGGTGCAGCGGATCGAACTATTCGCACTGGACCTGGAAA
>JALNVO010000224.1 GCA_023231365.1 Fibrobacteraceae bacterium
CAAAAGTTAATCAGCAAGGTGACGAACCACAGGGTTCTCGGAGTCCTTGTAGGTATGGGCGTCACCTGCCTTGTGCAATCGAGCGCGGTGACCATGGCGATGGTTATCGGGTTCGTTAATGCGGGTATTATGCTCCTTCCACCGACGCTCGGCGTGATTATGGGGGCGAATATTGGAACGACTATCACCGGCTGGGTCATTGCATTGAATATGGATCAGTACGGTATGCCTCTTGCAGGCGCCTGCGCTTTGATTTATTGTTTCGCTAAAAAAGAACGTTTAAAATATTCGGCCCTCGCCCTCCTCGGCGTGGGTCTTGTTTTTGTAGGCCTTTTTGCAATGAAAGGAGCTCTTTCTCCGTTTGCGCACGATCCTCACTTTTTGAGTGCGATGGCCGTATTCAATGCACAGAGCTTCCTCAGTATTGGCGCTTGCATTATTGTAGGATTCTTGCTCGCGACGATCATGCAATCAAGTTCCGCTTCTTTGGGCGTGACGATCGTGCTTGCTTCACAGGGTCTGATCGGGTTTAATACTGCTGCGGCCCTTGTGCTCGGGCAGAACATCGGTTGTACGATTTCCGTTTTGATGATTTCAGTGAATACATCTAGGCATGCCCGTCGGGCTGCCTTTTTTCATTTGTTCTTCAACATCTTCGGTGTTATTTGGGTGGGGCTTCTTTTTGACCAGACGATGATGGGAATGCGCTGGCTTTTGAATTCCGTTTTTGGCGTCGCTAATCCGGATGCAAAGGAGAATATTACTTTTGCCATAGCCCTCTATCATACGACATTCAATGTGGTGAATACGTTGGTGCTTCTCCCGTTCACAACGAAGATTCCTCCGCTTTTGGATAAGCTCTTTCAGACGAAAGTGAAACCGAAAAAGGCCGTAGTTACCAAACTGGATATTGCCCTCATCAAGTCTCCGTTTGCGGCCATTACCCAATCTAGCCGTGAAATGAGCATGATGGATGAATCGGTGAAGAAAATGCTACGCAATTTGCGCAAATGTCTCGGAAATTCTTCGGATTCGAAAGAATGCGCAGAAAGGGTATTTCACGAAGAAGAGCGTATGGATATGGCTCAGGCTGAAGTGATTGAATTTTTGACGGAACTCCTTTCCACGAGCGTTTCGCAGAGCATTGCGAACGATGCCGAACGCCAGCTTCGGATGAGCGATGATTTGGAAACGGCTTCGGATTATGTAACTCAGGTGCTCAAGTTGCATTTGCGCTTAAAGGAACATAACGTCGCTTTTGACAAAATGCATCAAGAAAATCTCTTTGCGTTGCATGATATGGTAGCAAAACTTGCAGACGATGTATCACAATTGCTAGTGAGCCAGAACAATGTGCAGCTTCTATCCGAGATTCGCAAGGAAGGCCATGCGATTACTCAAAAGGTGCGCGACCTCCGCACGGATCACTGGAGCCATGTGGCGGAATGCCATGACGATCCGCTGCTTACGACGACATTTACGGATATGCTCGGTGCTTACCGCAAGCTTAAGGAACATCTGGTTACAACGGCTCAGACGCTTACTTCTGCAGTAGTATAGAAAACCTTTTCCAATCTTCCATTTTTGCGTTCTGCAAAATGAAATGCGACGTGTTTTCAGATGTATTCAGTGTCTCCGGTTATCGAAAAATTGCTTTGATGAAATGAACCGTATGCAAATCGAGCAAAGACAAGCTTCCTTGCCTTTATTGCCGAGATGCCGCTGCGGCATGCTTGGCATGCACAAGCCAGAGTTGCATCGACAAGTGCGCAAGCATAGAAGTGGCGAATTCCATGCAAGGCGAGTGTCGCACAACCGAGCTTGCTCGGTTGTATGACCGAACCGCAGGCGATGACGCGAAGCGTCAATACCATCCAAGGTTATTGATAATTTGTTGCGTTGTCCCATCCTCACTCCTGCGTGGCCGACCTGAAAACTTCTCTACGACGCCTGATGTTCCCTGGAGCGAACCGGCTTCTCGTCATAAAAATGAATTTCTAGCGGAGCCTTCTACGCGATTCAATTTTGAATATCGGAAGGTAATTTTTACTGAGGTATAAAAAGCCTCAATTTTAGATTGGTCTTACAAGTTTGCGATGAATCAAATTCTCGTTCTAGACACTAGTGGATTGAATATAAAATAGGCCGCTTACAAAATAAGCGGCCTATTGCTTTTACATTTTAAATCTTAAGCTTTGATGATTGTGTCCTTGGCGAGCACTACGATACCCGACGGGGTTACGTGGAAGAGCTTGCTATCGCGTTCAAGATTATAGCCGAGCTCGAAACCCGCTGGAATGTGGATGCCCTTTTCGATGATGGCCCTGCGTACTTTTGCTCCCGGACCAATTGTCACTTCGGGGAAGAGAATGGACTGTTCTACGAGTGCTTCCTTTTGGATGGAAACGCCCGGGCTGAGGACACTCTTGATGACTTTGCCACCGCCGATGACGCAACCTGCTGACACCACGGAATCGATTGCCGCACCAGGGTGGGAAAGGTCGCCTGCGCTAAAGAATCTTGCGGGTGGCTGGTTCCAGTTATAGGTGCGGATGGGCCAGTAGTTGTTGTACAAGTCAAAGGGAGGATTTTCTGAACAAATATCCATATTGGCTTCAAAGAAAGCATCGAGTGTTCCCACGTCCCGCCAATAGCCTTTGGTTCGTGCTTGTTCACCGCGCACGATGTTTGTGTTGAAGTCGTATACGTATACGGGAAATTCAGGGTAGAGAGCAGGAATGATGTCCTTGCCGAAATCCGTTGCGCCTTCTTTGGAATGCCTCAAAAGTTCCCGGACAAGAAACTTGCTCGTAAAGATGTAGTTGCCCATACTTGCCAAGCACCAGCCAGCTCTATTGGGCATTTGCTTGGGTTCCTTGGGCTTTTCCTGGAATCCGATCATGCGGTTGTCGGAGTCCACTTCGATGATGCCGAATTCATGGGCTTCTTCGACAGGAACCGGGATCGCTGCAATTGTGAGAAGCGCAGCGCGGCTCAAGTGGAAGTCGATCATCTGGTTCACATCCATTTTGTAGATATGGTCGCCGCCGAAAATCGCGACGAGGTCGGGCTTCTCGTCCGTGATGAGGTTGATATTTTGGAAAATTGCGTCTGCAGTACCCTTGTACCAGTCTCCGCCGGTACGCATTTGCGCGGGTACGAGGTCCACATATTGGTCGAGGCTTGCGTTCAGGTTCCAAGCGGCGGAAATATGCTTGTTTAGCGAGTCCGACTTGAATTGAGTAAGGACTTTGATTTTGAAAATGCCGGAATTGATAAAATTGTTGAGGACAAAATCGATAATGCGGTAAGTTCCGCCAAAGTGGACTGCTGGTTTCGCCCTATCCCGGGTGAGAGGTTGCAAGCGGCTTCCTTGCCCGCCAGCCATAATCATGCAGAGCGTGCTTTTGTTGTGTTCACGGTAAGACCAATTCATAGAACCTTCTGTAACCTTTTTCTTCACATTATGTTTGGGCTTAATCTAATCTTTTATTTACAAAACAGTGCAAATTTGGCATTCTTTTTGAAAATCTTTTTATAGCAGCAAGAAACGCTTTTTATTTCATATCCGGGTGTTTTTGTTTTTGTGTTTTATTATTTTTACCCCGTCTTATTAGAAGATAAACATAACCATCTAAGGAGATGAAATGTCCCTGACAAAACATGCCAAATTGAATGCTTGGATCGATGAGATCAAAGCGATGACTGAGCCAAAAGATGTCGTCCTTTGCGACGGTTCGAAGGCCCAATATGATAAGCTTATGCAGGAAATGGTTGATGCCGGCCTTGCCACGAAGCTTAATGAAAAAGAGCTTCCTGGCTGCTTCCTTTTCCGTTCTGATCCATCTGATGTTGCGCGCGTTGAAGACCGTACGTTTATCTCTTCCGTGAAGGAAGAAGATGCGGGTCCGACCAACCACTGGAAGGATCCTAATGAACTCAAGGCTGAGATGAAGGCTTGCTATAAGGGTTCTATGCACGGTCGTACGATGTACGTGATTCCGTTCTCCATGGGCCCGGTCGGTTCTCCGATAGCGAAGATCGGTGTTGAACTTACGGATTCCGCTTATGTGGTGCTCAACATGATGATCATGACCCGCGTGGGCAAGAAGGTCCTTGATGTTCTAGGCGCTAACGGCGAATTTGTTCCTTGTCTCCACTCTGTAGGCAAACCGCTGGAAAATGGAGCTAAGGACAATGGTGTCTGGCCTTGCGCTCCAATTGAGAAAAAGTACATCACTCAGTTCCCGGAAGAGAAGACTATTTGGTCCTACGGTTCGGGTTATGGTGGAAATGCTTTACTCGGTAAGAAGTGCTTTGCCCTCCGTATTGCGACGACTCTCGCCCGCAAAGAAGGCTGGCTTGCTGAACATATGCTCATCCTCAAAATCACTTCTCCTAAGGGCGTCGTGAAGCATGTTTGCGCTGCGTTCCCTTCCGCTTGCGGTAAGACGAACCTCGCCATGCTCATTCCGACTATTCCGGGTTGGAAGGTCGAAACGATTGGTGATGATATTGCTTGGATGAAGCCGGGTAAGGATGGTCGTCTTTATGCGATTAATCCGGAAGCCGGATTCTTCGGCGTTGCTCCAGGCACTAATTACCAGACTAACAAGAACGCAATGATTTCCGCGTCCAAGGACACCATTTTTACGAATGTCGCTCTTGAAAAAGATGGCACAGTGTGGTGGGAAGGAATGGACAATCCTCCGAAGGGAGAACTCATCGACTGGCATGGAAATGCGTGGACATATCC
>JALNVO010000225.1 GCA_023231365.1 Fibrobacteraceae bacterium
GCGGATGTCATGCCGCCTCCTTTTTTTTGTCAACGGAAGGTGGCAAAGATACTATCTTTCTCCACGTGAGAGGAAGCTTTGCGACATCGGAGATCGTGCAGACCACGCAATACACGGGAATAGGCAGCGAGATTCGCCAGAGCGGCAGGGACAGCACAACATAATTTCAAGAGTATTCTTTAAGGCACAGGCCTGCCCGGGCTTATCTTGGCCCTAAAAATTTGTCTCCGTTTAAGTGTATCATGTGATCCGGCATATCGGCAATCCAGACTTCCGTTTCCCAGGCAAGATCTTCTGAAAATTTTTTAAAAGTCTTGAAATCAGGGAAAGCTGTAACGAATATTTTCCCGGCGATTACTTTGCTTGTCATGTTCTTTAACTCTAAAATTCGTTTTGCATTCATTGGGCCAACGGATGTGACGGATTCGATGAAGAATAGCCAGTCTTTTTCTTCGCTATAAAGAACGACATCAGGCATTTTATCATGAAGCGAAATTTCGAATCCTAGTCGCTTTAGTTTCGTTTACTAAGTCCCTTTCTGTAGTGTCTCCGATATAAAGGCACTCGGCGCCCGGGGCGAAGCGCGGACCGAAGTCTTCAAGGATTGCTTTTTGAAGTTGGTTGTGCGCCCCTGTAGAAAAGGATAGAGTCCGCCCGTTCACCGTAACGGGGATCTGCTGCATCTTCTTTTTTGAGGCATAGATGGAAACTAAACTTTGATGTTTGGCCAAAAACGAAGCTTCTGCCTTTTTGACCGCTTGGGCTTTGATGACCTTTAAAAATTCGCTGGTTAGACGGTATCTGTAATCCGGGCTGTTCGTCGCCTTTCCGTTATCTTCAATGAATGCGGCAGTCCTGAAGTGATGTATAGCCTGCTTTCTAATTGTTTCGCGGCTGTTTTCCGCATAATATTTTCCATAATGGCGGCCGATGAATTTTATGATGTCGTGAATCCGGATCCATTCGTTTGTCGCATTGCTCCACGGAGATGTTTTCTTAATGCCAGCCATCGCCAAGAGCGTATGGGCGCACAAGTCCGATTGCTGGGACTCTGGAACGTGTAGCTCCGAAAGCATTTTCTTGATTTTCTGCAGGTTATCCATAGATATGGGATTCCAGAATTTGATTGCAATGAAGTTCGGATAAATTTTTTGTATGTAACAGTTCCTTTCCCATAGCTTCGATCGTCTGCATAGAAGGCATCGGTAACGAATTTATTTCTGTCGAGTTGACCTGCGTTGAACCGTTCAGAGCCCGATAATAGGTGTCATAAAGCGTCGAATTGAATATGACGTACAGTCCGTAAATGCAGCATTCCGAAATGCCGCTTTTGCCATCTATGAAATTTACCTTGTTCTGCGAACTGATGTAGGAAAACTCGGGCAAGTAACGTTTCAGATAGATTCCGCATTGTAGGCGTCGCCGCTCCTCTTTCGACGTGAACCGTTTGACGAATAGATAATTCTTATTCTCTTGCATTAGTCCTTTGCGGACTTTGATTATGTATTCGTTGTTTTTCCCTTGAGGGAAACGGACGCGTCCATCGCGAATGTGCTGGCTGTAAATCAGCGGGATTGCATCTTTTTCCGGTTCCTTTCGGAGAAGATCTTTACTTCTAAAATCGACTACGAGTCCGGTTTTCATTTTTAGACCGAGGTCGGTTAGTGTATGCGATAGACGGTTGACTGAACGCAACGCCCTGATCTCCGTTTCTTCTGTGACGAGATGTACGTAATAAGTGGGTCCGGAAATAATGAGGTTGTATGGAATGTTAATCAAATGTATGTCTGCAAAGTCTTTGTTGTTTTCCGTCGTTGAAACCGGAATGGATTCAGGTGCATCCGAGGTCTTTTTTATTTTAAATATCATCGTTTCTTGCAAGACGTTTTCTTTGTCGAATACCTTGCTCCGGCTTTCGAATAAATGAATTCTGGAAAGGACTGCGTGCGTGAATAGGTATTTCCGGAATAGCTGAAAATAGGCGCCGGATGTCCACGAACGGGGCGTGATGTACACCATTTCCGCATTATCTTTTAAGTTATAGATTCCCATAGCGGCGAATAGGAAATATAAATTTGGGGCCCCGTGGCAGACTTCTTTGAGCACCGCCGCTTCAGGGGCTTTTTTGCCTATTTTTTTATAAGGCGGGTTTCCTATGATTAAATCGTATTTTTTATTGTCCGGGGTTGTAAAAAGGTCGTTATTAAGGTCATGACGTTGCGATATGATGTAGTTGTCTGTTATGATTTCTAACGTGACATTGAGATTGCTTTCTGCTTTTGCCGCTTGCAAATTTTCTTGCAATAAAGGCAGAATGGATGGATCATTTTCATAGCAGGTTATTTTAATATCTGTACCTGCGGAAAGCTTTTGGGAGAGACGTTCCAATAAGGCGATGCATAATATTCCTGAACCGGCCCCTGCGTCCAGGATAGATAGCTTTTCTTTTTTTGGGGGAATGGAGAAAAGAGATGCCATGAATCTCGCTGTTTCTATGCTTGTGAAGAATTGACCATATTGCTTACGCACGTCCTTGGGCATCCTTTGGATGAAGTCTTCTGTGTTTTTGCAAATAGTTTCAAGCATAATAATTTCAAAATAGAAAAATGAAAACGAAAATTTTTTCCCGTTGCCCCGTCCGCTGTCCTTTTTGAGAAATTCTCTTCCATCGCCCCCATCAGAGGGGCTTTTTTGTTGCGGGAATGGGACTTTCCAGCTTCCTAGCGGCCAAATCGTGCGGACGGTATACAATATCCCCGCCGAGCGCTCAATACTTTATA
The DNA here is from genome assembly GCA_023231365.1 of Fibrobacteraceae bacterium. Taxonomy (GTDB): domain Bacteria; phylum Fibrobacterota; class Fibrobacteria; order Fibrobacterales; family Fibrobacteraceae; genus Hallerella. The sequence continues at coordinate 2,781 of JALNVO010000225.1, forward strand.
CGTAATGGAACAGGTACCCCTTCAGCAGCCCGTCCCAGAGGGAGACTTCCCTTGCCCCTGCCGGGGGCTGGGCGCAGGGGTCCGTCCCTTCCCATGCCTCGTCCGGGGTCCTCCCGCCAAGGTGCCGGTGCGGCCTTACCGCGTCGTACCAGAACCGGAACTCGTCCAGCGCAAACTGAATCTTTTTTGCATTGAAGATCACCCTGTCCGAATAGAACTTGAACGTCCCGAAGAACCGTTCGATGCGGCCGTTTTCCCAGGGGCAGTGGACATGTGATCTCCGGTGCCGTATCCCCAGAAACCACAGCCCGGACCGGAACAGCTTGGACGCAAACACGCTCTCGTTGTCCGTGCGGATAGCTTTGGGCTTCCCGTACGCTTCAATTGCCGCAAGCAACGCCTTTAAAAGCGTAATTGAAGCCTTGTCCGAAATACTTTTCAGCGAAAGACATCTTCTTGTCCCGTGGTCGAGGATGCCGAGAATTGTCGCCTGTGAGCTTTTCTCTTTTTCCGTACCCTTGCCGTTTTCTATCTGCGTTCCCGTCATATCCATTCCCCAGACGATGTTCTTTGCCATCGGCTTCGTTCGCGGGTCTCCTGAATACGGGTGCATTGGAGATCAGTTTTGCATTTTATCCAGCACGAACAACCGAAACCATTCTGGAATTTTGTCGGTTTCAAAATGTAATTGATCTGAGCTTTTTTCGACGAACATCTGGTATGTGTGAGTCTCAGAATATTCTGAATTATCAAAAAGGAACGCTCTGTCCGTGAGACGGAGTGCTTCGTAAAGATTGTCCATGGTTTTGTAGTAACGGTCACGAATTTTATCTGGAGGAACATCGTGTTCTCCCAACTGTACCCTGTTGAGTACCCTTTCCTGATTTATCTGGTAATCCTGGGTTGCGATGAAGTAGAAATATGTCTTGTATCCAGCTTCTTTCGCCTGTCGGATGAAATCGACTTTTGAGGGATGCGAAAAAACAGATTCAAACGAAAATGATGATTCGGAAAGGAGCATTTCTTGCCTTATGAATTCGGCGATGGCTGCTGACAGGTAAGTAATATTGTTTGCTTCTTTGCTACGAATATTCTTCCCTGTTACCAGAACTTCTTCCGCAAGGCTCGGCTCAGTATTTTTTTGAAATGAGGATTTCGATAGGTATTCCTTAAGCCGGATTTCATTAAACTGAATTGGATAGCTTTCGAGATTTAAGCCTATGGGAAGTTCTTTCGTTATTTCATCTGGATTGATATGAAAATAAGTTTTGAAATAATTCTTGCCGATAAGGTAATTATAAAGTGTGGATTTGCCGGAACCGTTGGGACCCGCGAATATCCGAAGTCGCTTGACTTTCGGATCGCTCATTTCAGTTTGATACTCCGTGCCGGGATGCGGACACTGGGTTTTACTGTGCCTAGGATCTCCTGTCTTCCGTCTGGATATTCCTTGATGATTCTGCCATTGGCTGTGTAGGTGATCGGGAGTCCATGGCGTTTTGCTTCAGCGACAGCAAGACGGCCTGCAGCAGAAAATATGCTCTGACGAGCATCTCTTTCTACTTTATCTGTGATGATTCTGTCTTCGTTGTACAGCATAAAATTTCCTGTACCTTAATATATGAAAATTTTGAATCTGAAAGATCTATCTAGTCGGAATTTGGCTGGAGAACGTGTTTTTTGGAGAAAAACGTTTCCATCGCCACCTCCAAAGTGGCTTTTTCGTTGCGGGAGGGGGATCCTTGCAGACCATTTCGCATATCGGCAACGGAACGCGGCTTTAAAACATCCTTATGAATAAGGGCTCTTCATCAGGATGTGTGAAAGGGAAGAGCCGATTAAAGCGGCTTCGAACCTCGTAATATAAAGAAAAGGGGCGTGTTTTTCTAAAGTTTTTTTACCACAAAAAATCAAAAGGAAAACAGCCCCATGGGCACCAAACTAATTAAACGCATCC
>JALNVO010000226.1 GCA_023231365.1 Fibrobacteraceae bacterium
ACAAACGGAAGCGTTATCCCCGCCGAAAACCGCATAGGCATTTTAGACCGGAAGCTCCGCGTCGTGAACGAAAACTGCGACACCCGGGAAGCCTGGCTCGAAGCCGCCGGAACCGCGCTGAAAAGCACCTACGCCTACGAATGGCAGGGCGACAGTCTTTTGATTGCACGCGAATCGATACTTTATGCCGTGCTGGACAATTTTTGCCTCAAATTCGATGATGTCCCGGATCTGGAATCCATTAAAAAATTCGCCGGAATCATCTCCTGGAACGTGTGGCAGATGGACGGCCTAAAATGCGTGATTCCCTGCAGCTGCAAGAGCAAGGAAGTGACCGAAGAACCCGACCTGTTCGCCGATCCCGCGGACAGAGTCAAGACAAGAATCGAACCCTGCGAAGGCTGCGCCAAAGACAACATCCGCAAACACAACGGCATTTATTGCAAAATCATGGACTGGGAAGCCGGCAAACAAATTAAGTTTGTGGATATGGTGAAGTAGAGGGAAGTGGAGAATGATCAATAATTTAGGGCTGTACGGCGAGGAACTTAAGAAAAATGTTTATTCGGCGCTTGTGCGCTACCTTGAAGAAAAAGAATATTTGCGCACCCAGCCTTTTGACGCAACCCTTCACAAGACGGCAACCTTTGACGACATCGACCCGGAAAAAGTAAAACGCTTCGTGAACGAAGCCCACGCCAAAAGAGGATTCCCCATTCCGTTTTCTGCCGGGATCAAGACTATTTTTCCGCACCTGAACCTTTCGAAAGGCGAACGGCTCACGAATGCGGCGCTCTTGCTTTTTGCCCAAAAGCCCCAGAACTTCTTTATCACTTCGCACATCAAATGCGCACAGTTTTACGGAACAGAAGTCGAAAAACCTATGCCCGCCTACCACATATACGAGGGCAATGTCTTTGAGCTCATTGACCAGGCCGTGGATTTTGTGATGTCGCGAATAGACGCGCGCGTTGGCACCCGCGAATTCAAGACTTCCGTAGACGTGGACTACGAACTGCCGCTATACGCAGTGCGCGAGACAATCGTAAACGCCGTAACCCACAGGGACTACACAAGCAACGGGAGCGTGCAGGTCATGCTTTTCCGCGACAGGCTGGAAGTCTGGAACCCCGGTTCTCTCCCGCACGGAATGACCATAGAAACCCTGTACAAACACCATCATTCGGAACCGCCAAATTCAATCCTTGCGACCCCCGTCTACCTTGCGGGTTACATAGAACAAATGGGAACCGGGACGACGGAAATAGTCAAACGTTGCGAGGCAATCGGACTCCGCAAGCCGGAATTTTCGCAGGACCCGAACTTCACCACCATTTTGTGGCGAAAGGAAAAAAAGCCGGACGAAGTCAGTGCCAACAAAGTGGGTGATAAAGTGGGTGATAAAGTGGGTGATAAGCCCATTAACGAGAACCGGAAGAAAATCCTTGAAGCCATGCGAAAAGACTGTTTTGTCACCAAGCCGCAACTTGAAAAAATAGTTGAATTGAGCAAAACCGCAATCGATAAAAACATAACCTATCTCAAAGAGAATGGTTATATTCGCAGGGTGGGTGCCAACAAAAACGGCCATTGGGAAGTGCTTGGTAAAGAGGAGCTTGCGCAATGAACTATGAATCTTCATTTAAAAGCAGACTGATTTACGTTTTTAGGATCAACGACAAGGCGCATGATGGCGCGTTAAAAATTGGGGAGACATCCGCGGAAGATGTTTCTTTGGAAGATTTACTAAAGCCCGGCAGCGATGGGCTGAATGCTGCGGCGAAGAAGCGGATCAGAGAGTACACACGGACTGCAGGCATTGGCTTTGACTTGCTCTATACCGAGGGCACCCTTTACAAATGCGGAAAAGGATTCGCCGCCTTCAATGACAAACAAGTTCATGAAATTTTAAAACGATCCGGCATAAAAAAGAAAGACTTCGACATCGAGGCGAAAGCCGATGAATGGTTCATCACGGATTTGGATACCGTCAAGAAGGCCATAGCTGCGGCTAAAGACGGCAGGCTCTCGCTTTCCGCTTCGGAAATAGCAAAAGACAAGACGCCTGACCCCGTCGTTTTCCGCCCGGAGCAGAGCGACGCCATCAAGAAGACCATTAAACAGTTCAAGCGCGGAAATCAAATGCTCTGGAACGCCAAGATGCGTTTCGGTAAAACGCTTTGCGCCCTGCAGGTGGTCAAGGAGATGGGCTTTCAGCGGACGCTGATCCTGACACACCGCCCCGTGGTGAGCGACGGATGGTTTGAGGATTTCAAGAAGATCTTTGTTGATCGCTACGACTATTTCAATTTCGGTTCCAAGACCAAGGGAAATACCTTTGACATATTGGAACGAAATACCAGGAAGGGCGAAGGCAAGTACGTTTACTTCGCAAGCATGCAGGACTTGCGCGGATCGGAACAGGTGGGCGGCAACTTCGATAAGAACAATGAAATATTCAGGACGCCTTGGGATTTGATCATTGTCGACGAGGCGCATGAAGGCACCACTACAGAACTGGGAAAGGCGGTGATCAAGGAACTCTTGAAAGACGACACGAAGATCCTGCGGCTTTCGGGAACGCCATTCAATTTGCTTTCTTCTTTTGAAGAAGATGAAATTTTCACCTGGGACTATGTGATGGAACAGCGCGCCAAGGCGGACTGGGACATTACCCACAAAGGCGACCACAACCCGTATTCGGTGCTGCCGAAACTCAATATTTACACGTTTGATTTGGGCAACCTTGTCGGCAACTTTAACGACGAAGACCTTGCATTCAATTTCCACGAATTTTTCCGCGTGGATGATAGCGAAAATTTTGTACATAAAAAGGAAGTGCTATCGTTCTTGAATTTGATCTGCAAGCAGGATGGAATGAGCAATTATCCGTATTCCACGGAGGAATACCGGAATAACTTCAGACATTCTCTTTGGATGGTGCCGGGCGTGAAAGAAGCGCGCGCATTGAGCGCGATGCTTCGGCAGCACAAGGTCTTTACGAACTTTGACATCGTAAATGTGGCGGGGAACGGCGATTCCGACGAAGAAAATGACGAAGCGCTCGCCAAGGTGAAAAAGGCCATCGGCGATAATCCTGATGAGACTTACACCATTACCCTTAGCTGCGGACGCCTTACTACGGGCGTTTCCGTGCCGGAATGGACCGCCGTTTTTATGCTTGCCGGTTCTGCGAAGACGGGTGCCGCAAGTTATATGCAGACGATATTCCGCGTGCAGACTCCTGCGACGATCAACGGATGCGTCAAGGAAGACTGCTTCGTATTTGACTTCGCCCCCGACCGCACATTGAAGGTCGTGGCAGAGGCTGCGAAAATTTCCGCCAAGGCCGGCAAGACAACGCAAAGCGACCGCAAGATAATGGGCGACTTCCTGAATTTCTGCCCCATAATCGCCTGCGACGGCACCAGAATGCGCACCTTTGATGTAGAGCGCATGTTGGGAGAACTCAAAAAAGTCTATGTGGAACGGGTGGTAAAATCCGGCTTCGAAGATAATAGGCTCTACAACGACGAACTACTAAAGCTGGACAATCTGGCCTTAAAGGAATTCGATGAACTTAAAAAAATTATCGGTTCCACAAAAGCCATGGGAAAGACCAAAGACATAGACATTAACAACCAAGGCTTTACCGAAGAGGAATACGAAAACTTAAACGACGCACAAAAAGACAACCGGAAAAAAGACAAGGAACTCACGGCTGAACAAAAGGCACTCCTCGAGAAACAAAAAGGACTGCGCAAACAACGCGATGCCGCGGCATCCATCCTCCGCGGAATCTCCATCCGCATGCCGCTCCTCATATATGGCGCGGAACTAAAAACGGAAAAAGAAGAAATCACCATAGACAATTTCGCAAGCCTTGTGGACGATGAATCCTGGAAAGAATTTATGCCCAATGGAGTCACCAAGGAAAAATTTGAAACATTCAAAAAATACTACGAGGAAGACATCTTCAGAGAAGCCGGCAAACGAATCCGCGCAATGGCGCTTGCCGCAGACAAGCTCCCTATAGAGGGACGGATAGAACGGCTCGCAAATATATCCAACAGCTTCCGCAACCCCGACAAGGAAACCGTTCTCACTCCCTGGCGCGTGGTGAACATGCACCTGGGCGACTGCCTCGGCGGCTGGAACTTCCTCACCCCCCGTCATCCCGGCGAAGCAATGCGTCATTCCGGGCTTGACTCGGAACCTAGCGCGTTCCTCTCTCAGCCGGTATTCATTGACCAGGGTGAAGTGACCAAGAAGGCCTTTTCCCCCGATGCACGCATCCTTGAAATAAACTCCAAGAGCGGCCTATACCCCCTGTACATGGCTTATAGCATTTATCGCGCCCGTATGAAGCGCGACTGTGGCCGCATGACTACAACGACACTAGAAAAGCAACAGGAAACTTGGGATAAAGTAATTGCTGAAAACATATTCGTGGTCTGCAAAACGCCAATGGCCGAATGCATTACCCGGCGTACCCTCATGGGGTTCCGCAAAGGCAAAGTGAATGCAAAGTCCTTTGAAAACCTAGTGCAGACAATAGTCAAAGAACCCGAAACCTTTATCAAAAAAGTCCGCCAAGGAAAAAGCTTCTGGAAGGCAAACGAGGACAACGATATGAAATTCACCGCAATAGTTGGAAACCCGCCGTATCAGGAAATGGATGGGGGATCAAAGGCAAGCGCAAAACCC
>JALNVO010000227.1 GCA_023231365.1 Fibrobacteraceae bacterium
TGCACTCTAGTTTGGCCGTCCATTTTGCAGGGAAATCTTTTCCATACAATATTTTCTGTTTTAGCGATTTTGTTGCGACCTCATCTAAACCTATATATTGAGGAATTGGAAATTCTGCAGACGTTTCTATAGTATCGTTTCTCCCGCAGACCTCGGACTCCGTGTAAGGACCCATCGTTTTATTTCCATAACCTGAAAAATGGAGTTCCATCGTTCTCTGGACTTTATACCCGCCAGCGCATACAGTTTCATCTTTTAACGGAAATAAAGTCTTGGGAAAAAAGCCGAGTTCGCGCGTTTTATAGAGATGCAAAGAATCCTTTTGCGATACGCAATATTCAGCAATCAGAAAGGGCTTGTCACATTCACCCACCAGAAGAGCATCGAATTCCTGATCAAACCGTATGGGGGTTTCATGCAACCTGGTTTCCCAGCTTCCTCTGAATTTTTTTCCATAATATCTTTTCAAGTTTTCACGGGCATTGACAAATGTATATACAAGTCCGTCCGCATCCGTAGGGTCCAACTTTATCCTGGTTATTGGCGAAACTGCGGATTCCTTGCGGCATGGGCAATCACAGCAAGTTGAAACTCCACCGCCGCCACCTCCTAATAATCCAGACAAACCACAGGAAACATCATACGGAGCGTCTATCTCAAAACTGGATTCCCAATAAGCACGACAATCACAATGATCGCAGCGCACTGTATCCGGGTAGATCCAGCTCGGGTCCGGGGGAATGCTGATGTTTTTAACCAGGTGGAGCTGATACTCATTCTTGTTATCGGTAAAGGTTGCACAAAATTCAGCCACGGAAGAGATCTCGTCTTCCGCGAGGCAGACACTGGTGAGCAATGTTCCGCACAAAAGGATAATAAAGGACGCACGCTTCATCATACCCGGCTCCTTTACTTGCATTCCCCGACCAGGCGGGCATCAAAAGTACGAGAAATCCGTTTCACCGTATAATGAGGGCAACCACACGCCAGAAGGGCATTCCATTCTATCTTGAATGTTTTTCCATAATACACTTTCAAAGAATCCCGATAATCTTCCCAGAAATAACGTGTTAAAGAAATGGTATCTATATGAAGCAACAAAGGTGGATCGGCCGATTTTTTCCTTTTGGCCTCATTGGTACAGTCTTCACAGGAAAATTCAGAATCATTTCCACGATAGCCATATTTTTCGCCATTTCCAGATTCGTTATCATCAAACAAAAGTCCTTTGTCGACAACATCCATGCGGAAAAAATATTTCCAGTATACATGACCGCAATCATCGAGCGAATCCGGGTATTCCCATTCAGAATCCTTGGGAATATCAATTTCTTTCAGCAAGTGAAAAGAATAGTGTTTATTGTCCGTTTCGGCACATGTGTTACAAACACGGCATTCGGATTCCGCTTTAAAAGAAACGCAAAATTCCGCAACAGGCTGAGCATAACCAAGGCATACTCCAAAAAGCAGAATACCGTATAGAACCGAAATACTTGCCACTCGAACCTTCAGAGCAACCCCATTTTGGAATCTTTTTCGGTTATAGGCCGCACAGGTTTGCAAGGCGAGCCGAAGGCCACATAGCCCGCGGGAATATCGCGCGTGACAACGCTACCTGCGCCGATAACTGCATCATCGCCAATAGTTACGCCTCCGATGACGACCACGTTTGCGGCTATCCATACGTTGTTCCCGATGTGGATTTCATCAGCATATTCGGAAACGGAAACGTGACCGTCGGGGTATTTCATGGAAATGCGTTCTGCAGCTATCAACGGGTGGTTCGTTGCCATCAATGACACATTCGGTCCGAACATCACATTGTCGCCAATGAAAATTTTTCCATCATCCATTACGGTGAGGTTAAAGTTTGCAAAAAAGTGGTTGCCGATGAACGTGTGCGAACCATAGTTGAATTGTATCGGGCCTTGGAAATAGTACTTTTCGCCGATGCTACCGATAAATTCCCGGACAAGCGGCAAGCGGGCTTTGTCGTATTCGTCCATCTGGTTGAACTTACGGCAAAGTTCATGCGCTTTATGCTTCATATCCCTGAGTTCTTTGGTGCGTGCGTCAAACAAGCGCCCCGCAAATATTTTTTCTTCTTCGGTCATACGGAAAATATACGTAACTAAACAGGAACAAACTTCTCATTGACAAAATAACAATGAAAATTTTATTCCGCCCTAAAAATTTTAGACCAAGAAGGATATTTTTCCTTATAGGAGTTAGTATGAAACACAATTTCTCTGTTATTTTATGCACTATTTTATGCATATCTGCAAGTTTTGCCCAAATCAATGATTTAGCAAAAACGCCTCCAATGGGCTGGAACAGCTGGAACGTTTTCCACGAAAACATCAACGAAAAACAAATCCACGAAATTGCCGATGTGATGGTAAGTTCCGGTATGAGAGACGCTGGCTACATTTATTTGAATCTGGACGATAACTGGATGGCTAAGACCCGTGACGCGAATGGCAATTTGCAGGCAGACCCCACCCGATTCCCGAGCGGGATGAAGGCCTTGGGCGATTACATCCATTCCAAAGGCTTAAAATTCGGCATTTACGGCGATAGAGGGCTACGCACCTGCCACCATTACAACAATAGCAGCAGCTTTCCAAATTCCCAAAGCGGAAGCTATCTGAAAGAAGAACGCGATGCAAAAATGTTCGCCTCCTGGGGGGTCGACTACCTCAAATACGACAATTGCGAACCAGCTTCAGGCTCGAATCAGCAACAAGATTATGAACGAATGAGAGACGCGCTCCTCAATTCGGGACGAGACATCGTTTTTAGCATTTGCGCTTGGGGATACCAAGACTGGATGCCCAAAACGGGCAATCTATGGCGCACGACAGGCGATATAGGCAACGCTTGGTCTATCCCGACCGGTTTTTTTAGGGGCATCGTAGAAATCGTCGATGAAAACGAAAAACATTACACCGTCGCTGGGCCCGGACATTGGAACGATCCGGATATGCTCCAAGTAGGAAACGGCGTTTTAACAATGGACGAATCGCGCGCTCATATCACAATGTGGGCAATGATGGCGGCTCCTCTCCTTACCGGGAGCGATCTTAGAAGTATGACTACCGAAGTAAAATCTATCTATATGAATGCGGAGATGATCGCCGTGGATCAAGATTCAGCAGGCATTGCCGGACACAGGCTGAGCGCCGAAAACAGCAAGGAAATCTGGGTAAGACCTCTCGGCAGCGAAACTAGCGGAGTAATGGCTGTCGCCCTGTTCAACAGAAACAGTTCCGCAGCAACCATCGACTTGGATTTTAGCAAGCTCGGAATCAGCGGCGACGTAACAGTGCGCGACATCTGGAATAAAAAGGACCTAGGCGTTCTAAACGGAAGCCTTTCTGCAGAAGTACCCGCACACGGAACAGCCTTCCTGAAAATTTCTTCAAAGATCGTTCCGCAAGGACCGTTTGACTCCTTGCACATAGCGGCTATCCCCGGTAAAATTGAAGCGGAAAATTACGATGCTGGAAACAGCGGACTCGCTTATTACGACAAGGATTCCGAAAACAAGGGTGGCGAATACCGCGAAGATGGCGTTGATATTACCAAAGATTCCGCAGGAAACTATATCGTCGGCTATACCGAGGCGGAAGAATGGCTGGAATATACAGTAAACGTGAAGGCAAAGGGAACTTACAACTTCTCCGCCCGCGTATCTTCCGGGGCAGACAATTCTTCATTTATGTTGTTCGTAGATGACAAAGCTATTGCGGATACCGTCAAAGTGCCAAACGGAGGAAATTGGGATACTTATACGGAAGTTTCTGGGAAAACATCGGAAATCGCGGAAGGTTCCCACATACTGAAAATTTTGATTACAGGAAACTACGCAAACCTCGACTGGATTGAATTTAAGGACACCAACACAACAAGCATCCAGAATCGAATTGCCTTCAACCAAAGTGCAATTAGCGGCTATGCGACATACGACGTTTTCGACTTTTGTGGCAAACATCTAGGAACGTTCCGGTCTCTTGCACAAACTAATTTGTCACAAGGGACTCAAAGAATCGTCCGCAAAGCCGGGGTTTACTTAGTAAAGGCGAGGAACGGAACTATTACTTATAAAGTTTCCGTCACGAAATAATTTTCGGAAAAGCAACTCGATTTTCAGTTGGAGCGGGATGCCCTAAAAAACATTCCGCTTTTTTAATAGGGTACCCCTAAAAACCGCTTTGGTGAAGTGAACCGCATGCAAATCGAGCGCAGCAAAGACAAGCTTGCTTGCCTTTATTGCCGAGATGCAGCTGCGGACATGCTTGCATGCACAAGCCTAAGTGCACCGACAAGTGCGCAAGCACAAAAGCGTCAATACCATGCAAGGTGAGCATCGCACAACCGAGCTTGCTTTGCCATTGTTGATGCTCGACAACAGGACTTCAGTCCACCAGTGCGAAGAGTTTCGCCGCAAGTTGTTGCGGTGTCACGTTGTTCCATCCTCACCCCTGCGGGGCCGGCCCAGAGTCCGGCTCTTCGAACCCTGACGTTCCCCGAAGGGAACCGGTTTCTGGTCATAAAAATGAGTTTTTAGAGGTACCCAATAATCAATCTTTTACACAGCGAAGTGAAAATGAGGCGTTCACATAAATGCGGCTGTTTTCAGAAAACGTATTGAAATCATCCAAAGCCCAACCATTTTCACTTACCGAACTTTCTCCCCAA
>JALNVO010000228.1 GCA_023231365.1 Fibrobacteraceae bacterium
CAAGTGTCTCTGTTTCTTGCTCGGTTCTTGACAATTGGACGATTTTGACGCTTCGCGTCATCGTCCGCTGTTGCATCTCGGCAATAAAGACACGCAAGCTTGCCTTTGCTGCGCTCGATTGGCAAGCTGTTCACTTCACCAAAGCAATTTTTAAAGGTACCCTTATGCAATTAGCCCGCGCGCGGTGTGGTCCGAGTGCACCAAAAAAAGACCCGATTTTACGGGCCTTTCCTTCTATCCTGATTTTTTTTTACGAATGCGTCGTTTCTGTCGCGACTTCGATTTTCTGCTTTTCTTTGTGCATGTCGATCATGTTTTCAAAGTATTGCGTAAAGCTTAATGCTCCTACGGCGAGGAAGCCGATGGCATAGAGTGCGAGGAATGGTCCGATGATGAGCTTCTGTGCACCGATGTATTCCAAAAGACCGAATACGCAGTAGCAGCCGACGATGAGCTCGAGCATTGCAATGAGTGGAAATTTTTGGGCAAAGTGGGAGTGCTTGTTGCCTCCCTTTTTAGGGGTACGTACAAAAGAACCTTTATGACCGAGCACCGCAGAGAATACGGCACGCGTGTTGCTGACTGCGATTCCTACTCCTAAAGCCATAAGCATCGGCATCGAAAGAAGACGGGTCTTCCAACCGGTATAGCCGGAGCAGCGTTGTGCTACAAAGTAAAGTGTGGAAGGCGCAATGGCGGCAAGGAATATGAATGTAAAGCAGATGGCGAAGAGCCAGCTCGGTATGCCTTTGATGGGCTCAAACCAAGCGAGGAGCGGGAATGCGCAAAGGGCTGTGAAAAGCATGCAGGGGTGGATGGAGTAGTGCGTGGTGTGCATAAAGGCGCCAATCTTCACACGGAGAGGAATCTTGGCCTTGAATACGCGGGGGAGAACCTTGATGGCGGTTTGGATGGAACCCTTTGCCCATCGGAATTGCTGAGCCTTGAATGCATTGATGTCGTCCGGGAGTTCGGCGGGGACGATCACGTCAAAGACAAATTTCATTTTCCATCCGGCGAGTTGGCTTCTATAGGAAAGGTCCATATCTTCGGTGAGAGTGTCGCCTTCCCATCCGCCGGCATCGATAATCGCTTGCTTGCGCCATACACCTGCTGTGCCGTTGAAGTTCATGAAGAGCTTGCCCCAGCTGCGCGCGGATTGTTCTACAACGAAGTGGCCGTCGATTCCGATGGATTGTGCAAGAGTCAAACCGGATTCTGAGCGGTTGAGGTGACCCCAGCGGCCTTGTACAAGTCCGACTTTCGGATCCATTTCCATATAAGGAACGGTTTTGAGGAGGAAGTCTTTCTGCGGGACGAAGTCCGCGTCAAAAATGGCGAGGTATTCTCCTTTGGCGACTGCCATACCTTCCTTGAGGGCGCCCGCCTTGTAATCCTGGCGGTTTGTGCGGTGGATGAGCTTGATGTCGTAGCCTTCGGCCTGTTTTTCCTTCACCTTGCGCGCGGTGACTTCGTAGCAATCGTCCGTGGAATCGTCGAGCACCTGGATTTCGTGCTTGTCTTTTGGGTAGTCAATTGCGCATACGGCGTCAATTAAGCGTTCGACGCAATTAGCCTCGTTATACACCGGGAGTTGCGTTGTGACCATGGGGAGGTCATTCATCGCATGGTCGCGGTAGAATTGGAGAAGATTTTTCCGGTCTGAAAGGCGCACATGGCGACTGTTTTTCAAGAACAGATAGATGCTGACATAGCAGCTGAAGCCATAGGCGACGAGTCCAATGCCTGCAATGACATAGACTACAAACATGAGATCGAGAAGAAATTGTGTCATTTTAGGAAAACCTTTGCATATTTTATGCTTGGCGCCAAATATAGAAAGGGACGCTCAAGTTTGCTACATTCTTTTTGTACTTTTATGAGTAAAAATCAATTTAATAGATCTCCGTTGGAACGTTGGTTGGATGCAAATAAGGATGCATCCGGTTTAGATGATTCTCTTCGCTTGCTTTTAGGACATGCTCTTTTAGGGGTTTTCCGCAAAAAAATGAGCAATTTTCCCATTTTTTCACCGGAAAAGGCACTCTCTTTGGCGGAGCGGCTTCCCAAAGAAGTTCTTCCTGCTAAGTTCGGCGATTGGATTTCCTCTCCGGAGGATTATGCGCCTGCTATTGTCGAATTTTGTGAAAGTGTCCAAAAATTTTCATTTCCAGAGACTTTGAATCTTGCTGACTATGTTTCGGGACCTGTCGATTTGAGGGCTGTCCGCTGCCCTCTTGGATCTGTCCGGGCTCGCCTAGTGCTTGCTGCTATGGAAAAAGGCGAAGATGTGGACATACTTTTGGATGACGGACAACCGATAGAAAATGTGCCGCGCGCTATGATAGAAGATGGAAATTCTATTGTTTTTCGTGAAAAAAAAGAGAATTATTGGTTAATAAAGGTACGCAAAAGTGCGAATACAAAGTAGATTAAAGGTGTGACACACCGGATTCAAGTCATCGGAGACGAACTTTTCGGCGCAGATGGCGAAGCTGCTGCGCTTTTCTCCGAGTTGTTGCTTTGCGAAAATCCGTCGCGTCCTCTTCAATTTGCCATTTCCGCTTCAGTCCGGTTCTCTTTGGATTCTTTGCTCGCTCGTGCTCCTTCTGATATTTTGGGGAAACAAGCGGAATGGATCGTGCTCGGCCTTGGGCTTCACGAACTTAAAATGGTAGCAGATGCGGACAAGGCTTTTGTTCCATACAAGGCGCTTGTTGATGATATTGTTTCCAAGACATCGTCGTTGTTGTGCCTTTTGACTATTCCCGGCGAAGCTTTGCCGGAGTGCGCTTCTATTGTAGAAGAGTTCAATGAAAAATTGAAATTGCTAGAAAGTGTGCGGGTCCGCGTTTTAGATTTTGCGGAATGTGTTGCGAATTATGAGAAAGATCAGTTAGAGCGCGGTAAGTTTGCAAGAAACTTGTATGATTCTTCGCATCTGCCGACATCCCTTTGCCACGCTTTGTTAGGCTTGTTTATACAAAAGAATTTTTTTAAACAAAAGGAGCCCGAAAATGGATTTTGATAAATATTCAGCGAAAAATGCGGCAATGGGCCGCGCTTGGGATTTGACGGACGACAAAAAGAAAGAAGTGAAACACGACCACAAACCTGCTGAACCCAAGATGGGTGTCTGTGACCGTTGCAAGAAGGAAACTCTTGTGCGTCCGCATCGTTCTCGCCAAACGGATATTGAAAATGGTGCGGCGAGTTTTGGCATTGTCGTCCATTATTACTGTGAAAATTGTTATCCGAAGAGTAGGCGCGATCAGAATGTCCCGCCTCCGCTCAATGCGAAGCAGGTGAAGAATTTGCTCAAAGGTGCCAAGAAAGGCTTGTTCTAGTACAAATTAAATTAGCTTCTGAAGAATCTTCCTCAGCCTTTCCTGCCCAGCTTGGTAGGGGTGCTCGGAAAGGACTTCTTCGGCAAAAGCGCGTATGAGCAACTGCTCTGCGCTTTTTTTGTTCAGCCCGCGGCTTAGGAGATAGAATACGCTTTCTTCGTCGAGAGATCCACAGGTGTTGCCGTGTGTGCATTCGACGTCGTCGTGGTAAATCTTAAGGATGGGCTTTACGCTCACTTTGGCGTTATCCGAGAGAAGCATTGTGTTCACGAGTTCGGAGGAGTCCGTGCCTGTGCAATTCTTGCCGACAAAGACTTCTCCGTCGTAGCTCACGTAGGCGCTTCCAGAAATCAGGTTGCGCACGAATTGCCGACTTTTACAGTGCGGAGCGTTGTGGTGGATGCGTACAAAGCCATGAACTTCGGATGTGTTGTTCACAAGACATAGTGCGCGGTATCCGGCATTTGCTTTTTCGCCGTTGAGGAATATTTCAGTGCTGGTGCGGCAAAGGGAGTCTGTGCGGTTGAGGTCGAGGAGACTTACCGTGGAGCCCATTGCCTGGTGAATGCGGATGCTGCGAAATTTGACTTCGCCCGCGTGTTCTTCTTCGGTGGAATAGAGCTCTAATTCTGCGCCTTCGCTGAGAAAAAAGTCGAGGCGTTCTGCAGAGAGCGCGCGGAGGGTCTTGTTTTCTAGGATTTCAAGCGATGCTTTTGCGTTTTTCCCTAAGTAGAATACGGTGTGCGAGAACTCATCGCGGGGCTTGAGGATGCCCTTTTCTATACTGCCTTCGGGAATGTCCTTCAAGAAAACTTTTGCGCCGAGGGCTATGGGGAGAAGTGCCGAAAAATCAGTCTCGTCCGCAATGCCAAAATCAGCTTCGTTTAATTTATCGGAATCAGAAGATACGGGAGTGTCTTTTAATGCATTCAGAGCAGAAATTTGTGCGAGCTTGGAAACCGGGTAAAAATGCCAGTCTTCGGATTTGCGGGTGGGAAAGCCGAGCTCCCTGATGCGGGTGAGAGCTTGTTTCTGCATCAGGCTTCCTCGCGGATCCAGTCGTAACCTTCTTTTTCAAGCTTCTTTGCGAGTTCAGGACCGCCGGTGAGGACAATTTTTCCTTTTTGAAGCACGTGAACGAAGTTCGGCTTTACATAGTCTAGCAGGCGTTCGTAATGCGTTACAAGTATTACGGAACGCGTGTTATCCATGATGTGGTTGATTCCGTTGGAAACGATGCGGAGCGCGTCGATGTCGAGCCCGGAGTCCGTCTCATCGAGGAACGAGACTTTGGGGAGTAGCATTGCCATTTGCAAGATTTCATTGCGCTTTTTTTCACCGCCGGA
>JALNVO010000229.1 GCA_023231365.1 Fibrobacteraceae bacterium
GACATGACGGGAGTGCGGACGGGAACCGGCAAGGACAATGGGAAAGTAAAAAACACGGAGGCAACCGTCCTCGGCATCATCGACCACGGGACAAGAAGATGTCTTTCACTGAAAAGCATCACGGACAAGGCCTCGGTCACGCTGCTGAAGGCGCTGATTCAGGCAATTGAGACATACGGCAAGCCGAAAGTAATCCGCACGGACAACGAGAGCGTGTTCACATCCAAGCTCTTCCGGTTCGGTCTCCGGATCTTGGGGATATGGCACCGGAAGTCGCAAATTCACTGCCCCTAGCAAAACGGAAGGATCAAGAGGTTCTTCGGGACGTTCAAAAGGATGGCTGACAGGGTAGTCTTCCATCCGCAGGGGATCCATTTTGCGCTGAACGAGTTCCGGTTCTGATACAATAGGGTGAGGCCCCACCGGCATCTCGGCACAAGGACCCCGGACGAAGCATGGGAAGGGACGGGCTGCTGAAGGGATTCCTCCTCAGTTACAGATAAAGTATTGAAATCCCGACGGGGATGCCGTCCGCCGTCCGCAAGATTTGGCCGCTAGGAAGCAAGAAAGTTCCATTTCCGCGACAAAAAGGCCGGCGGACGGGGCATCGGAGGGAACCGGCTTCTAGTCATAAAAATGAATTTTTAGAGGTGCGGGATAGAGCTAGCAACTATTCTGATGCCGTTTTACTACCTTATGCCATATGAGCCTTCTTTTACCTATCCTCGCCATCGTTTTGGGCCTTATCGTTCTCGTTTGGAGCGCGGACCGATTTGTGGATGGCGCTGTCGGCGTCGCGCGATTTTTGGGGATGTCTTCACTCCTCATCGGAATAGTCATTATCGGCTTTGGAACCTCTGCCCCAGAAATGCTCGTGTCATCCATTTCCTCCTTTGAAGGAAATCCCCAACTCGCTTTAGGAAACGCCTATGGTTCCAACATTGCTAACATAGCTCTTATTTTAGGTGTAACAGCACTGATACGCCCTCTTGTCGTACAGCGCCGCATCTTAAAAAAAGACTTGCCCATTCTTCTTGCCGTATCAATACTAGCCGCTTTCCAGCTCGCCGATGGCGGGATTTCACGCTTGGACGCCTTTGTACAGATCCTCCTTTTTGCAGGCGTTATGACCTTCAATGTGTTTTCCATGAAGGCAAATAAAAAAGCGGACACAGAGGGACACAGCACATCTACACATACAAGTTTGCTCAAATCCACTTTATGGCTTATCGCGGGGCTTGTTTTGTTGGTTGCGAGTTCCCGAGTCCTTGTGTGGGGTGCCATAAAAGCAGCCCAAGCTTTAGGCGTGAGCGATCTCTTGATAGGCCTCACCGTCGTCGCCGTGGGGACGTCCCTTCCAGAACTTGCTTCTTCTATTGCCGCCGCGCGCAAAGGAGAAAACGACCTCGTGCTCGGCAACATCATCGGTTCCAATCTATTCAATACTTTGATGGTTGTGGGAATCGCAGGTATTATCGCCCCTATGCCAAAAACAGACCCGATGATCTTTGCCCGCGATATTCCCGTGATGTTGGGAGTGACCTTGCTGCTCTTGATTTTAGGCTTCCGCAAGCGAGGCGAGGGCAAGCTCAACCGCGTTGCGGGATCTATTCTTTTAGTAGTGTACGCAGCCTATATCGCAATGCTCGTTGCGGAAGCAAAACCTGTCTGAATTGCGTTAGCTGCCTGAAAGGTGGCGAAGCCAGTGCGGAGCACCAAACGGAGTGTCGCCTGTAAGGGAGCGACCCCGCGAAGCGGGGGAACGCCCTAAATCTTATGCCAGTGCAAAGTTTTCCCCGCAAAAAGGGGAACTGCGCCATTCACTATTTGCGGCACAATCCAATCTTCTTTTCCGTATTTACGGATTTCTTTGTGCCGCGGAATTCCATAAAAGTCCGCACCAAAGCCCCCGATAAAATCTGGCAGTTTATTTAATTTATATGCCCTTTCAAAAATTTCAATTAGGAGAGGAACGGCGACGGGAGCGGAATATACACCGGCGGCGCCGCAGGGGCCTTCCTTCTTTTCCTTTTCGTGCGGGGCGGAATCCGAGCCAAAGAAGAACTTCGGGTTTCCGCTAAATGCCGCTTGGCGCAAGGCTTCACGGTCTTCCGGGCGTTTGGGGAGCGGTTTGCAAAAATGATGCGGAGAAAGCGAACCTCCCACCACATCATCCAGCGTTTGAAGCAGGTGATGCACGGTGAGCGTTGCCACCACATTTTGAGGCAAACGGAGAACAGCTTCCACAGCCGCTGCCGTTGAAAGGTGCTCGAATACTATTTTCAACTTCGGGAATTTTGCCGATAAGAATTCCACGCGTTTAATGAATTCTTTTTCTCTGTCTAAGCAGAAAGCGGAAGGTTCTTCGCCGTGCACGCAGAGGACGAGCCCTAATTTTTCCATTTCGGATATCACAGGCAATACGGATTCAAAATCCGAGACGCCGTCTTCGCTGTTGGTGGTGACTCCCGCTGGATAATACTTGCCGGCGACTGCTCCCGCTAGTTTCATTTGTTCTAAATCCATTGCCGTATATTTGGAATTCAACTTGAATGTCATTAGCGTTTCAAGTTCTGGAACAGCGGATTTTATTTCCGCCCGATAATCCAAAATCGCTTTGGCACTCGCGATGGGCGGTACCGTGTTGGGCATTACTAGTATGCGTCCGAATTCTTTTGAAACCGTTTTTGCATAAGAAGCTAACGCCGGACCTTGGCGGAGGTGGACGTGGAAATCATCAGGAAGAGGGAGTTCTATCGTTTGCATCCATTGGAAAATAGAAAAAAACGGCAAATCCGAACTTGCCTTGAATTTTGCCAAGCATCACAAGGAATGTTCTGGGTTCATTTCACAACATAACCAGATGAATTTTATATTTTATAGGTATGCCCCTCCTCCACAAGCTTTCCTCATTTGCTTTTTTATGCTTTGCGGCTTGTTTCTTTTTAGGTTGCGGCTCGGACTTAGATACCCAAGGCGCTGAACGGTTACAATTCTGTAAGCTCGCCCCGCCAAATATCAAAACCGATTACGAATTGATTCTCGGCAATGTGGAAGCCCAAAAATACAAGGATGTGCACGGACCTGTAAAACGAATTTTGCAACGCAATTACGAAATTGCAAAAGATGAAAAAGGGAATCTGCTTCCGCCGCACTTTTCAGGAACTTCCGAAATAAACTACCTCCCATCTGGAGAAATCGCAGACTTTTCGAGCTACGATAGTACTGGCGTAATAGTGGTCCAAGCCATCGTCATCAACAAAAGCAACCGGAAAGAAATTTATCTGCACTTCTCAGAAGACAACCGCGATTTTGTATATATTCTCGACAAAAATGGGCGAATCATCGAAGAAGGCAAAAACCCCGTTTATAAGCACAGCGATCTCGATGGCACTTGGAATTCTACGGATGGACATTTTTCGTGGGAAGAGAATGGTAAAGGACAAATTATTGCCGCACACGGGACCCTTCCCAGTGGGAACTTCCGCCATTTGTATGAATACGATTCCAACGACTCCCTCGTCCGCATTAGAGCGTTTAACTCTCAAGACAAAGAGATCGGGAGCATGATCCGTGAATTCAAAGACGGGAAACTGCATCACGTAACTTTTAGATTTGATGAGCGATGGCTTTACCCTAACATTCTCAATTACTATGAAAACTACGCTTACGATTCTAAAGGGCGCTTGACTTCAGTTATCACAAACAGATTCGATCCTTGGAGTGAAGCGGGATCCTGGCCTCCGTTTCATACGAAAGATACTCTGAAGATTGTCTATTCCGACAATGAAGGACTTTCAGAAAAAGACATCTACCAGCATGGAGACCTCGAAAGCCGCACAATCTACGACACTCTCGGGAATGCTACCTTGATAGAAACGTTTGGTTCTTTTATCTATGAGGGGGCGTTCGGCACCGGGGAAGCTTATGATGTACAGCGCGAGATCCGCACCATCGAATATTACGGGAATCAACCGCCCGCGCACTTGGCAGACTCATTAAACAAGGCCAAGGAGAAAAAGCAAGCGCCGACTTCTCTTGCCGCTAATGAATTTTTAAGGCATCCGACAGATTCTTCTAGTTTACTTTGTTCCAATGCTCTAGTTTCCGTAAAATGCGTGCGATTGAATGGAATACCGAGCACGGACTTTTTAAATTACATTTCTAGTATTTCTTACAAAAATACAAGCGAAATTTTTCTTACCCGCCAAATTTGCAAAGGCAACGTCAAATTGCTTTTTTCCGAAGGCAAATGCGCAATGGTTCTCTGTAGCGAAAATGTATGGGATGGACTTCTTTTTAATTCTTCGCTCGTCACCTTCAAGCGAGATCCTTACAAACAATTTGCCGGCGACACCATTGTGATTCCGACAAAAGACTTCCCCTGCGAATTCAAGTAAACACAGCCTCTAAGAATGATTACAGACAAACTGTTTTGTCATTGCAAGGAACGCTGTGTGCGTTTTGTCATTGCGAGCGGAACGCAGTGGAGCGTGGCAATCACTTCGCAACTTGCAAACAGATTGCTTCACTGCGTTCGCAATGACAATGTGGGCCTGCGTTTGCGGTGAAAACATTCATTCGTTCGCTAAGGCACAAGTCCTA
>JALNVO010000230.1 GCA_023231365.1 Fibrobacteraceae bacterium
ATAAGGCGGGGTTTTTGTATGTAAGGAGTTAACTTTCATTGTACGGACGCACTTGCTGGTATGACTTCTTGTTCTTGCGAAACGTATTTTGATATGGCAGTCTCTAAAAATGCACGTGAACGTCTCGCGGTAATGCCAGATCGTCTCTGCGTCGGGCACTGTATCTTCCATGCTCAGGCCAAGGAAACACATGAAGGAAAGTCCGTCAGGAATTTGAAACTCCATCTGGCCGTCGGAAAAGTCATGGAGGCTTTGCAAAACAAGGATCCTGAACATGGGCATAAGGCTGAAAGGCGTTCCGGACGTGTCTGCAAATCGAATGATCCGGGGTGACTTTCCATATTCCGCCTCGCTTGCTGCGAGAAAGAACATAGGGACATAACTTTGTATGTAAATACTGGATTTAGCTAATTTTTAGAGGCGGCCATTACTTCCTTTCTGAAGAAAGTAAAATATGTTTCAATGGAGCCGCACTCTTACGAGTGCGGAAATTACCTCACTTAGGTTTGTTATGGTTAGTCAAGCAAAAGCGAGCTTCAATGGAGCCGCACTCTTACGAGTGCGGAAATGAGGGACACACGTTCCCCACCAACAAGGACTATCTGCTTCAATGGAGCCGCACTCTTACGAGTGCGGAAATGGGAGGACAACATCTTGTAGGGGTACGCCTCGCTGTGGCTTCAATGGAGCCGCACTCTTACGAGTGCGGAAATATGGGACACCTGCATTGGGGCTCACATCTTAAACAATGCTTCAATGGAGCCGCACTCTTACGAGTGCGGAAATTCGCCAAGAAATACATCGTTTCCGCTCTTTCGTCGAGGCTTCAATGGAGCCGCACTCTTACGAGTGCGGAAATTAGACCTTTGCATCACCATAGACCTGTGCGCCATCAGCTTCAATGGAGCCGCACTCTTACGAGTGCGAAAATTTCGATGGGCAAGGATGTCATACCGGGGCGGTTCAAGCTTCAATGGAGCCGCACTCTTACGAGTGCGGAAATGACTCAATCCAGCTTGAAAGCGGCATTTATTCGCAGGCTTCAATGGAGCCGCACTCTTACGAGTGCGGAAATTTCGGATGCCAGTTACAGTAATGGCACCATTACGAGGCTTCAATGGAGCCGCACTCTTACGAGTGCGGAAATCAAGGACCTCTCTGGGATGTTGGACCCGGAACTTTCAGCTTCAATGGAGCCGCACTCTTACGAGTGCGGAAATGGGCAGAAACGCTGGCTGTCTCACGGGTGATATTTACTTCGCTTCAATGGAGCCGCACTCTTACGAGTGCGGAAATGCTGCGCGGAGACGACGCCCGTCCCGTTACCGTTGGGGCTTCAATGGAGCCGCACTCTTACGAGTGCGGAAATTTTTTCATCCGTGAACGAAGAGGAGCGTTTTGAAAGGCTTCAATGGAGCCGCACTCTTACGAGTGCGGAAATAAGCGTTACCGGGGCGATGGCCGGAAGCGCTGGCATTGCTTCAATGGAGCCGCACTCTTACGAGTGCGGAAATGTATTCATAATCGGTAAGCGCGTAAGCTCCGTTAAGGCTTCAATGGAGCCGCACTCTTACGAGTGCGGAAATTCACGAGCACGATGAGCGCCACAAGGCAGAGCATCGCGCTTCAATGGAGCCGCACTCTTACGAGTGCGGAAATTCCTGGAAAGGATGCACTGGACGCAGCAAGAATTGGCTGCTTCAATGGAGCCGCACTC
This sequence comes from Fibrobacteraceae bacterium, assembly GCA_023231365.1. GTDB lineage: Bacteria > Fibrobacterota > Fibrobacteria > Fibrobacterales > Fibrobacteraceae > Hallerella. The sequence goes on from JALNVO010000230.1 coordinate 1,718, forward strand.
TTACGAGTGCGGAAATGCCGTCAAAGCTCACCTGTAGCATCACGCGCGGGTTGGCTTCAATGGAGCCGCACTCTTACGAGTGCGGAAATTTGTTTTCCGAGCATTACTCATTTTTCCTATAGTGGTCGCTTCAATGGAGCCGCACTCTTACGAGTGCGGAAATGTTTTGAAGTTCAGTTCGGTGCAAAATGGATAAAGAATGCTTCAATGGAGCCGCACTCTTACGAGTGCGGAAATGGCCGCATCCTTCAGTGGATCGGGCTTAATCCCTGCATGCTTCAATGGAGCCGCACTCTTACGAGTGCGGAAATGTCGATGATGGGTTCGGCGATGGGCTGGTGGGCGACGCTTCAATGGAGCCGCACTCTTACGAGTGCGGAAATTTTCTGTTGCGGGTGCGTACCGGGCCATATTCCCGGGGCTTCAATGGAGCCGCACTCTTACGAGTGCGGAAATGGCACCACCCCCGTCCCTTCAGCTGCGGTGATAGACTTGCTTCAATGGAGCCGCACTCTTACGAGTGCGGAAATATGACCGATGGAGGGCAAAGCTATCACGAGCTTTTGAGCTTCAATGGAGCCGCACTCTTACGAGTGCGGAAATATCCTCTTTTTTTGCCGCAGCGCCAGCCCATCCGGCGTGCTTCAATGGAGCCGCACTCTTACGAGTGCGGAAATCACCATCCAAAAAGGCTGGCGATGAGACTATTTATGAGCTTCAATGGAGCCGCACTCTTACGAGTGCGGAAATAAGATAATTTTAACTCGGACTACATTGACTAATTTTTGGCTTCAATGGAGCCGCACTCTTACGAGTGCGGAAATGCGGACAGTGAAATCGGGGACGCCTCTTGCTCGTGGGGCTTCAATGGAGCCGCACTCTTACGAGTGCGGAAATCGGACAAGCGCTCGAAAAACATCCTCGACAAATTACGGCTTCAATGGAGCCGCACTCTTACGAGTGCGGAAATCAGTCCTCATCCGTCCGGCAGCGGGGAGCCTCTCCCCGCTTCAATGGAGCCGCACTCTTACGAGTGCGGAAATGACTAACCCCTGGAGCTCCAGGGCGAGCTGCTTCGGCTTCAATGGAGCCGCACTCTTACGAGTGCGGAAATTCGGGAAATCAACACTGCCAATAACCGGGGTATTGAGCTTCAATGGAGCCGCACTCTTACGAGTGCGGAAATCTGCGAAATCTACGGGGTAGATCACTTATCTCCACGGCTTCAATGGAGCCGCACTCTTACGAGTGCGGAAATCGGGAAGCGGCGGCACCATTAGTCAAAGACCCAAAGTGCTTCAATGGAGCCGCACTCTTACGAGTGCGGAAATTACTTATGACACGACCTATAGCTACAGATACAGTAGGCTTCAATGGAGCCGCACTCTTACGAGTGCGGAAATCATTAATCTTTCTTTAGGAAGTTTAAGAATACTCTTATGCTTCAATGGAGCCGCACTCTTACGAGTGCGGAAATATCACTTCATATATCGCCCCTGAATGCGACACAAAAGGCTTCAATGGAGCCGCACTCTTACGAGTGCGGAAATAGCGATGCCACGTACAGCAATGGCACAATCACGAGGCTTCAATGGAGCCGCACTCTTACGAGTGCGGAAATGAACTGGTCCCGTGCCGCGGCGGCCTTTTTCCCTCCGGGCTTCAATGGAGCCGCACTCTTACGAGTGCGGAAATGCTGCCCTTCCGAATACTTGATTTCTCAAGGCTTTGGAAAAGGCTAAACGAGCCATGCACAAATGTACAATATTGAGGCGTTTCAGGCATCAAAATACATTCATTTTTATCTACCGAACTGTCAATCAACGCGAGCGGTGCGCGACTTTTTAGAAGCACTGGACCGCTCGAAAGAAAAACATTCATACTATTTTCGCTCTGGGCTGAAAAACCAAGGGTCGTCCAAGTGCGTAAAAATTTTCTTCATCTACCTGCCGGGTGGCAATTCCAAGATCAACAATAAGCACCTGATCACTCTTTTCATTCATAAAATTTCTTATAGCGCCTTCCATACGAATTTTTTCAATTTCATTCAGATCACACAAGAACACAGAAAACTGCAAATGATCGCCATAGTCCTTCATGACTTTGAATACCTTTTTAAGGCGCTTCTCATCTGCAATATCATACGTAACCAAGTATCGCCTTCTCATCGCGTGAGCATCCCCGGATAAACGGGGATTTCACCCCGCAAATGACGTGCCAGTAGTTGAGCCTGAATCGCAAGGATCCGGCGCCATGAGCATTTGTAGTCAAAAACAGGATGCGTCGCCAAATGATCCATGCGGGCCTCAAAAGCCTTCAGGAAACCCTTTCTTCCACCGGCATTTAGCATACACGACGATTGAGTTCTTTCAAAATCAGAAGGAGAAACCATTCCCGTGTTGATTGCCGTAATGACTGCGGAATCCACAATCAATGAGCGGAACTCCTCCATCAAGTCCAAGGCCAATGCCGGCCTGCCATGACGGGGTTGATGATAAAAGCCCCAGTGCGGATCCAGCCCAACCGCAGCCAGTGCCACGGCGCACTCCTTGGCAAGGATCGCATAACCGAAACTGAGCAAAGCATTGACAGGGTCTTTGGGCGGGCGGCGATTGCGGGAAAACTCATCGAAGTCCCAGTTGCCCTCCACGCGCGGTTTCAACATAGAGGGAAAATTCTGAAAATAATTGCGGGCGATAAGGCCTTCGATTCCTAGAAGTTCCTCTAAGGATTTTGCAGTTTCCACCTGTTGAATCAGGCCGGCCATGGCGTTGAGATCGTTTTCCGGCACATTCTTTCCATTGCGACGCAATAAAGTCCTTTGATTGGAACCCTTGGCGGTCACGATGGCCTTGGC
>JALNVO010000231.1 GCA_023231365.1 Fibrobacteraceae bacterium
GTCATCGCCATATAATACTTGCAGAGATATATAACGCCATTATGACGGCTTTGCGTCACCCCTGCGGTTCGGCCATACTTAAGCAAGCTTGAGTGCGACTCTCAATTTGGGCGATTTTATTCAACATAAAATCCCGTGCTCTGCGCGGGGTTACAGTTCTATAGCTATGCTTGAAGTACAGTAAACCAAGAAAGTTGATGAGGACATAGATTCCTTGGACAAGGCTAACGTCTAACAAGGATATAGAATGCCCTCATCGTTAAGAAAATGAAGTCATACAGTCTATGAATGCAAGTACCACATCATCTGGAGCCCCAAATATCGGTACCTGAGTGATGGACGGCGAGATCCGGCTGTTTCCGTAAGAAATGCGGGATGCACTTCTAGTTCACGGGTTACTTCGTGAGCACTTTCGGAGTAAACGAAGAACAGGTCGTGAAATATGTCCGCTGGCAACAGAAGAAAGATTATCAGGAAGACAGTTGGGAAGAATTGTCGAGACAGGGAATGATGATTTAAAGATAGTCCCCTGTTGTGAAGTTTAGGGGCCTGCTCACGCCATCCCTTTTAGGGGTGGTGGTTTACTGCCGAGAACGGCATCAGGGCAATGAAGGCAAGCAACCTTGTCTTTGCGGCGCTCGATTTGCATACGGTTCACTTAACCAAAGCAGTTTTTAGAGGCTCCCTTCTGCGATTAGCCCGCGCGCGGTGTGGTCCGAGTGCACCCTAGAAAAGCAAAGGTGCCTTTTCTTGCGCAAATTTTGCACCTTTTTACAAATTCTACAAATATTTATAAAAATAATAGGGATTACCCCTTGTCTTGCTGAATTTTTAGTTTTATATTATATAATGTTGATACAATAAGTAGGAATTAACACAAGGAGTATCCGAATGTCTAAAGTCAACCAAATTACAGATCTTATCGGAAACACACCGCTTGTCCGCATCAATAAACTGAACGACAGCGCTGCAGAAATTTATGTGAAAATCGAAGCATTCAACCCGCTTGGAAGCGTGAAGGACAGGGTCGCGCTTGCACTCATCGACTCTGCAGAACAGGGCGGACTTCTTAAAAAGGATTCCGTGATTATCGAACCGACGAGCGGTAATACCGGTGTGGGCCTTGCTTATGTGGCGGCGGTGAAGGGATACCGCATAATACTCACAATGCCCGAAACAATGAGCATCGAACGCCGGAAGCTTTTGAAGGCGCTCGGCGCGGAGCTCGTGCTCACGGATGGCGCGAAGGGAATGAAGGGCGCGATCGAAAAGGCAAACGAACTTGCCAAGGAACACACAAATTCATTCATCCCACAGCAATTTGAAAACCCGGCAAATCCAGAGATTCATCGCAAGACGACCGGCCCTGAAATTTGGAAGGATACGGATGGGAAAGTGGACGTATTTATTTCTGCCGCGGGTACGGGAGGAACTGTGACCGGCGTGGGCGAGTTCCTCAAGAGCAAAAAACCAAGCGTGAAAATTGTAGCCGTAGAGCCGGAAACTTCTGCAGTCCTTTCTGGAAAGCCTGCTGGCCCGCACAAAATCCAAGGCATTGGTCCGGGTTTTGTTCCAAAAATTTATAATCCGGCAGTCATTGACGAAATCTATCTCACAAATGAAGAGAAAGCAGGATCTATCGCTCGCCGTGCAGCAAAGGAAGAAGGCATTCTTGTCGGCATTTCTTCCGGCGCAGCTCTCGAAGCGGCACTTACAATTGCCAAGCGGTCGGAAAGTAAAGGAAAAACTATTGTCGCGCTTCTCCCGGACACAGGCGAACGCTATCTCTCTACTTGGCTATTCGAATAAGACAAGGATTGCCGCGGCCTGCGGCCTCGCAATGACAGAAAAAGCAGCCGTGCATGAATTTTCAAAACGGAGGATACCTATATGCTATATCGAATGCGTCATTTTATACAAAATAATGGAAAGCGACTAGTTTCCCAAAAAAGCCAATTCGTCTTGTAGACAAAGAAAAAAAATCAATGGTGATCGTTCACCGAGGTATTCACAACATGACAGTTCTCAAAAAAAAATTTGATGTGACAAATGCGCATTTTGAAACGCGATCGATTCACGCCGGCCTCAAAATAGACGAGGAAGGCTCGCGCGCCCTTCCACTACATCGTACGGCGGCATACGTTTTTGCAAATGCAAAACAAGGCGCAGATCGCTTTAATTTGCGCGAACTAGGTAACATTTATACCCGCCTTACCAACCCGACGGTATCCGCTCTCGAAGCCCGGATAGCAAGTCTTGAAGGCGGAAGTGGCGCTGTTGCTGTAGCTTCCGGAACGGCGGCGGTTCACTATACGGTCTTGAATATTGCAAAAGCGGGCGATGAGATCATTTCATCAAAGACCGTTTATGGCGGCACTTTTGCAATGTTCGATGCCATTCTTCCCGATCAGGGCATTACAACCAAATTTGTGGATATCCACAATCTTGCTGAAGTAAAAACCGCGATAGGCCCCAAAACCAAGATCCTCTTCGCAGAAACGATCGGCAATCCCGACGTTGATGTACCCGATATTGAAGCTCTAGCAAAGATTGCGCACAGTCATGGGATTCCACTCGTGATAGACAATACTTTTGCGACTCCTTATGTGTTTCGCCCGCTGGAATACGGCGCAGACATTGTCGTGGAATCGCTCACGAAGTGGATAGGTGGGCACGGGACAGTTCTCGGCGGCATCGCTGTAGAAAAGGGCCATTTTGATTGGAGCAAATTTGACACATTTGCAAAGCCGGACAAAGGATATCACGGGCTCCGCTTTGCATACGATCTCGGGCCTCTCGCCCCCATCGCGTTCTCCATCCGCTTCCGAACCATTCCGCTCCGCAATCTCGGCGCGGCGCTTTCGCCGGATAACGCCTGGCAGATTTTGCAAGGTGTCGAAACGCTCCCGCTCCGCATCGACCGCCACAATGAAAACGCGCTCAAGGTTGCAAAATTCCTTAAAGCGCATCCGAAAGTAGAGTGGGTAAGCTATCCCGGTCTTCCAGACGATCCGTCCCACGCACTCGCCGTAAAGCAATTTGAACACGGTTTCGGCAGCGTGATCGCTTTCGGCGCAGGCAAGAACAAAGAAAATGCAACAAAGTTCATCGATAGCTTAAAACTCTTCTCACAGCTTGCGAACGTCGGTGACGCGAAGAGCCTCGCCATTCACCCGGCGAGCACCACGCATAGCCAGCTTTCTTTGGAAGCCCTCAAGGAATCGGGAATCAGCGAAAATCTGGTGCGCCTCTCCATCGGCATCGAACATATTGATGACATCATCGATGACTTGGATCAGGCTTTGAAGGCTATCTAAAAAAAGCGCCTCTTGCCTTTTAACAGTTCCGTAAAGGAAAGGATTAATTTATATGGACATTGCATTTAAAAATCTGGAAACGCTCGTGATCCACGGGGGAATTCCAGAAGATAAGACGACCGGTTCGGTGAATGTGCCGATCTATCAGACTTCTACGTTCCATCAATTGGAGCTCGGTAAAACACGCGGTTATGAATACGCCCGCACGGGAAACCCGACAAGGGAAGCTCTTGAAAGATTGATTGCCGATCTGGAACGCGGAACGGACGGCTTTGCTTTTGCTTCGGGAATGGCTGCGCTCACCGCCGTTTTTGATCTCTTCAAAAGCGGTGACGAAGTGCTGATTTCCGAAAATGTCTACGGCGGCACGTTCCGAGTACTAGACAAAGTATTTAAAAACTTCGGCATCACTTATCGCCTGGCGGATACCGCGAATGCGGATGCATTTGAATCTGCTATTTCACTGAAGACGAAGGCGGTGCTTATCGAGAGCCCCGCTAATCCGCTTTTGACCGTGACGGATATCGCCCGTATTTCTGAAATTTCCAAAGCGCATGGGATAACGGTAATTGTGGATAATACGTTCCTCACGCCTTATTTGCAACGTCCGCTCGAACTCGGCGCGGACATCGTGGTGCACAGCGCGACGAAATACCTCGGCGGGCACAGCGATGTCGTCTCCGGATTGGCTGTGGTCAAGGATTCCGGGCTCGCGGAACGGCTCGCGTTCCTGCAAAACGCGACGGGCGGCGTGCTCGGGCCTTTTGATTCTTTTCTTCTCATCCGCGGGATTAAAACGCTCGCGGTACGCATGGACCGCCACGGGGAAAATGCTCTTGCCGTCGCGGAGTTTTTAGAAAGACACCCTGCAGTAGAACACGTGTATTATCCAGGTCTTAGAAATAGCACAGGTTATGAGATTCAAAAGAAACAAGCGAGAAGCTCTGGAGGCATGCTTTCGTTTACACTTTCTCCAAAATATGATTTGAAGACATTCTTCAAGTCTCTCAGGCTGATTGCTCTCGCGGAAAGCCTCGGCGGCGTGGAAAGCCTCGTATGTCACCCGGCGACGATGACGCACGCTTCCATTCCGGAAGATATCCGCAAGAAAGTCGGTATTACAGATAACTTAATAAGGCTTTCCATAGGAATAGAGCATAAGGACGAAATCATCAACGACCTCGCGCAGGCTTTTGCGCAGGCAAAAAAATAAGGATTCAAAATGTCCGTTTACAATGAC
>JALNVO010000232.1 GCA_023231365.1 Fibrobacteraceae bacterium
AATGGTTCGCTATTATCGAAAGAATTTTGCGGTCCATCGGATCTAATCCATTGTCGTCAATGCCGAGCATTTTAAGCGTGCGCATAGCGATCTCTTTGTCAATGATACCTTCGCCGCGGACTTCTGCGACATCTCTTGCGCGGCGCAGCACCCGGTTGGCTATACGTGGCGTACCCCGGCAGCGGGAGCCTAAAATGTTTGCCGCATCGTCGGTAAGCGTTATTTTTAGAATTTTTGCGCTCCGTTTTAAGATCTTTATCAAGTCTTTTGTTTCATAGAGATCCAAGCGGTAATGGAGTCCGAAGCGGTCGCGGAGGGGTCCGGTGAGAAGGCCCGTGCGTGTTGTTGCTCCCACAAGCGTAAAATGTTTGAGTGGCAAATTCACGCTGCGCGCTGCGGGTCCGGAATCGAGCATGATGTCGAGGCGGAAATCTTCCATTGCAGGGTAGAGATATTCTTCGATTACTCGGCCCAAACGGTGAATTTCGTCGATGAACAGGACGTCGTTCTCGCCGAGGCTCGTGAGGAGGCCGGCGAGGTCGCTCGCTTTTTCAAGCACAGGGCCGCTAGTAATATGAAAACCCACGCCCATCTCTTTCGCGATAATTCCCGCAAGAGTTGTTTTGCCAAGGCCAGGAGGGCCTGCGAAAAGGCAATGGTCTAGCGCTTCTCCCCGTTTTTTAGCGGCTTCAATTGAAATTTCCAAACTTTCCTTGATATGATCTTCTCCCGTGAATTCGGCGAGCTTTTCTGGTCTGAGGCTGTTTTCGATTTCGGCCTCTTCTGTGTTTTCCTGCTCAGGAGAAATAATGCGTTCTGCCATATTTGGTGAGTTCTTTATATATGTTTAAGAGCTTCAGGGATGAGTTTTGTAACGTCGGCGTCCTCACCGAGAATTTCAGCGGCTTTTTCTACGGCTTTTTGAGCTGCAGGGTCCTTGACGCCAAGAGTGTGCAATGCTTGTACAGTTTCACCTAGGTTCTTTGAAAGAAGCGCGGTTGTTTCTCCGCCACCCACCGCAGAGATTGCCATAGCCTTATCTTTAAGCGAAAGGATGAAGAGCTCTGCGGTTTTCTTGCCCACGCCCTTGATTTTGTTAAGAGCCGCTTTGTCGCCTCTCGCGATGATGGAAAGAAAGTCGCCGGGCGAGATGCTAGAGAGAATGCGCTGCGCCGTTTTAGGGCCCACGCCATTTACTTCAATCATCTGAAGAAACAACTCTTTTTCTTGTCTGTCGGCAAATCCGAAGAGCTCCATCGCATCTTCTCGCACCACGAGGTGGGTAAAAATTGTGATTTCCGTGCCTTCTGGGGGCATGCGTTCGCCTGTGCGGGCAGATATTTGTACGCCATAGCCGATTCCAGCACATTCCACGACGGCGAATGTGGGGTGGCTTTCAACAAGAATCCCGTGAAGTCTTTCTATCATACTGCACAAATATACACTTTTGTGCACTAGTGTGCAAGGAAAATTTAGGGGATTCCGCTAGAAGCCGATGCTGACTTGTCCCATATAGATGCGGTTTTCGTCTTGGCCTGTATAATAGCCGCGTTCTTCGCCCCAAGTAGAAACTTCCACTTGGATGATTCTCAATGCTTCTACAGCGAAGCCTGCACTCGGATATCCTCCGTGGAAGCCTCCAGAAAGCCGTAGTTTCAAAAGACGCAAATTATCGTTGTAACCGGGGAAAGCAAGAAGCACTTGTTCTAGTTCTACGCCAAAATCAAGATGGCTGAGCGGCTTGTAGTTGCGATTGTCATCCAGGATGTCTTCGTAGTCGACGGCAAAGTTCATCTTGCGGGAATAGGCTGTGTTCCGGTTAAAGAATCGCGGGCTGTAATCGACCCCGACGGTCAAATCGGGAATTATTTCTTCGCCGTCGAGCTTTGTGAAGAACACATTATTGAGGGCAATGCCTGCCCGGGCTTCACGGGCAAACTGATAGAGCATACCGAAGTCCATGCCGACCCCTATGTTTTTCCACTCGAATAGATCGTCTGTGGCATTGTCATAGCGATCGTTGAGCGTATCGTTTACGGAGCTGAAATTGGATGCATCTACGCGGATCATATCGATACTCTGGCGCTTTGCAATTTTAATTCCGGCGCCCAAGGCGAGGTCGTTTGTGATGTTAAATGCGCCGCCCATCTGCGCTACGGCGTCTACATAGAATGTATCGATGCCGATAAATGGAATGATCACGCCTCCGTCAATATATGGCGCTACGTTTCCATCAACCCACAGAGCCCCGCCAAAATCGTGGAGGGCGAGTTCTGCGTCGAATTTAGCAATCATTGAAAATAGCATGTGGTCGTATTCATTGATCCTTTTTGTGAGCTCAGGGTGGGCAGCAAGAGAATCAATGTAAGCGCGTTCCGGAGTGACAAGGCCTCCTCCGGCTTTTGAATCGCTTTTTGCATCGCTATAGAGATCTTGAAGGTCGTTGGCAAGGTTATAGACATCGCGGACTTCGTTCAAAGGCCCCGCTCCGCCGATATTGAGCCTCATATCAAAGAAATTACCCGGGTAATAGCCCTGTTCCGGATATTTTTCATAGTTGCCTAGTTTTCCGAGTTGAGAAAGTCCTGCATAGTTATAATAGAGAGCTTCTTTATCATCCACGACGGCAACGTGGGCATTGCCCATAGCGTAAGCCCGCAAGGATTTGTGCCTCGGGCCTTGTGCACCCCAACAAACTCCTACGGCAAAAATAGCAAGTAAAGTAAATTTTGAAATTCTCACGGTTTACCCTCTCCCTATCTTCCTCTGAACCATGCTTTGAACATTTCTTCATCGTAGTTGTTCCAGCAGCGTCCGATCATGTCCTTTCTTTGTTCCAATGAATAATGAATGTTTGTTGAGTCCGTATCGCTCATAATTTCAATTCGGACATTTGTCACAGTGGAATCATCCGATTGTTCTCTTGAGAAGTCTTTGGAAAATAGAAGGCGATAATCCTGGTTGGTAACCCGGTCTGTGTATTCTGGATAAAGGAATGTGCGCTCTTCCACATTTTCTTTTACTTTGTCCATATCGTGATCAAGACTATCGGTCCCGATTCCGATATAGATTATGTTGTCGTAGTTTGAAACGCCATATTCTGAATCGGTAAGGGTTGTCGTGTTGTAGTCTAGATCTGCTGTTGATGTGACCCCTCTAGTGAGGGGGACTAACCGGAGGTCTTCGTCGACAAAACCGTCTCCATCGTTATCTTTGCCGTCGAGAATTTCTTCATCGATGCATCCATCTCCATCGTTATCGATTTTATCGCCCAGCTTATAGAATGAAATGGTCGACCCCACTTTTTCTGCTTTCTCTGTAACGACTTCTTTTACGAGTTCCGAGACGTTCGTCGTGTCGGAGAGCTGGGTAGAATCGAGCAGGTTAGTTCCGTCGAGAAGATCTGTTACTGTGGGAAGTATCACGTCGATTACTTGGTCGATATTGCTGCTCAGCGTATCTATGCTTGTGTTGAGCAAATTGAGCGTCGCCGTATCTGACAAGGCTGCTGTATAAAGGGAATCAATATTTAAGGACACTTGATTTGTCGTCGTATCGATAGTGAGGGTAATAGCGTATCCCGACAGGCTTTGTCTGAAGCCGAGGAGAATGTAGGCAAATTCCAAGAAAGCATAGCTAACAGAAAAATTGGAATAGGTGACTTTTCTATCGGACAGTTTCAATGCAGGAGTTTTTTCGGTAAGGGTATCGCGCCGGACGAGTTCCCGGAGAGGGAGGAGGGCGTCCCTTATACCGGTGTAAAAATGGCTGATGTCACTTGTATCCATATTCATAAAGGGAATTTCGCCGTCGTCCACATTGATGTATGGGATCATTTCGAAAGGATCGACCCCGTCCGCGTGCATACTTGCCTTGGCGAGTCCGAACCAGGCTTCTGATTTGGTGGAATCTGCCTTGATGGCTTTGCTGAAATATCTTGCAGATTTTTCATATTCTCCGTCGCGGTATAGCAACTGCCCTTCATAGATCAATGCGTTTGCATCGTCGGAATCAACAGTAACGTCGCCGCTCGGGTTGAACAGGTTACAACTGGACAGGCATAATACGACCAAAAGCCCAAATAAAATTTTTGGATCGATCATTTTTTTCTCCGCTTACAGAAAAATAACTTCATTGTAATAAAAAAGTTGTATTTGAAAGATATTTGGTTCGTATATTTGTGCCGTGGATGAAGAACAGAACTATTTTCCGACTTTGGCGTATAATCGCGCCGTTGCGTTGATGCGGGCTTTGCTTGTTTCTGAGAAAGACCGCTTGGATAAGCTTGCTTCTAAAAAAGAGCGGCTTTGTGCCTTAGATGAAGATAATTTTTCTCTAGAGCTCCCCAACATCCTTAATTTTTGTGAAAATTATCAGAACTACTTTATGAAATATCTCGCTGCAGTTCTGCCCCAGCATGAAAACGGGGTGCAGTGCAGAGCGGGGTGCGGAAATTGCTGCCATCATTATCCGATGTCGTTAGAACCTTTTGAATTGGTTAGACTTTACTCGCATATTCGGTTGTCTCCGGATTTGATGTCCTTTTGC
>JALNVO010000233.1 GCA_023231365.1 Fibrobacteraceae bacterium
GCGAAGGATTTAATAGAACACCGGAATGCAGTGCCGAATATTTCCACTTTTTCCAAAAAGTCCATCCAGTGACTTTTGGAAATCTTCTTGACGTACAAAGAAATCCACTATTCCCCAAAGATGATCGCTGGGAATCCGATCGAACTCATTTTGATTGACGCACACGATGGAACGAGATCCCCGTTATGGCGCGTACATATAGCCCCGGAACTAGAGAGAAAAGGCTTTGTGCAGATCCTCAAAAGAAAGTGTCAACGTCTTTTCTTCTTGAACAAATCGGCGATGATTTTTTTCAACAAAGCCCCGGATGTCCTGCCAATGATTTTCAGAAATCGGAACATCCCTATTGCTGTCCAAAATGTCTGCTAATTTATCCAAATCCATATTTTTTGACATCAGGATTCTCCTCCTAGACAGAAGGTAAGTATACACGAACAGTCTTTGAACCAAAATTACTAATAAAATAAGAAGAAATATAAAGTTTAGATAATTTTTACTAAAGCTTCGCCTGAATTTTCAATGCACACTTAATGACTTCATCCAAAAAACTTCTCGGATCCTCTTTACAGGCCAAAACCAGACGAATGAAATTAAGCGGGGAGATCTGCCCGTGCCGGAACGGGGCATACTTTTTTCAATCGCGAGCGAGACTCGCCCAGCGGATCGTTGATTTTGCGGGGCGGCTTTATGCTTGGATGATAGTATCATTTGATACTATCATCAACAGCGATTTTAAATACCTTGTCACTTGTTTGCATTGAAGAAAGAAGATTAAAATCTGTATTTGCGCCCACATTTCTAGAAAAAGAAATTTTCCAGTTCTTCGCGTTCATGATTCGCCGCTGAACGTAATTTGTATTGATCTGCTATTTTTTTTATTAATGAGGCGACATGCGGATATGTTGTTTTGATTGAATCAAAATAATGAAGGAACATCTCTGCATCAGCAGCGTCTCGAGCCGCCATACTTCCCTCAATAACGCCTCTTGAATTATAGATGCCTATTTCAAATCCACAATAAATATCTTCGTCGACAATTGAATCAAGAACTTCAAGAACTCCTTGTACTACGTTAATTGATCCATTAACTATGGAATATCCATTTGCCAATAATTTTCCGATCGCATTTTTTCCTACGCGAGCTCTCTTTGATTCAGAACATAACTCGATAGCCTTTTTAACCCATGCAGACGTCAGGTCCACAGATGGATTTGTTCCTCCACCGGGAATCATTTTGCATGTTTTTAGCAAATCATAACATTGCTTCCATAGAACTTTTTCCCCTTCTGTTTCAGCGGGGGCTCTATTTTTATCGTCTTCAGCATGATAAATACGTTCTAATAGATCAACAAAAAACTGGGGGTCGGTAACAATATCGTTATGTAAATATTTAACCGTTCCTTGAAAGCCGCCATTAGTTAAAAATGGGAAATAGTACCATTCCAGTTTTTTTAAACGATCTTCGTCCATCTTTTTAGATGAATACAATGTCTCGAATAATTTCTGGATTGTATAGGAATCTACATTCTTAATATCATTTTTTGCTAGGGACTTTTTTAATGGAATTTCAAGAACTTGAATGATTAATTTATTATTAGGGGCAATCTTCGAGAAAGACAAGAATGACAGAATGTTTAAGCAAGTTGATAGCCGTCCAAATGCCGCATATTTTTTGATAGCGTATTTTATTAGCTTTAGATTGGTCGTTCTAATTATCGGCGAACAATCTCGCCAATAGGTCGTTTGCACGTTATCGCTCATTTTAGAGAGTGTGTCTATTAATTCTTGGGAGAAAGGAAACAGCCCGAGAATTTTTTCCCAAAATTCTGGATTGATATTATCTTTTCGCGTTTGAAGAACGTTTTGCCACCATCCCTTTTTACTATAAGCCATTGCGCTTATATAGGCTGCCGCAAATTCAGCATCGCTTTTTTGTCCACTGGTAAGTTTATTAATTATTTCGTTTGTCCACGATGGTGTGACAGATATTTTCGATAATGTATTGCCAACTAATTTGGGCATGACGGCGTTGGCGACTAAGGACTCAATACCGGGAAACCCCGCTTTTTCAATTATCTCATTTAATGCCGTGGTCCTTAAATTTTCGGCAACAGCATCATTATGCTCAAAATCAGCATCATTTTGAATATTGTATTCATCAATGTATTTGGGATTGTAGGAATCGAATAGCCATAGATGTTTCTCTATTTCTGTTTTGCTTGAGATCGTTTTGAATAGTTGCGTCAATTTATCAACATCCGTTGTGGGCAAAGCCCATTCTGCTGTTGCATTGCTTTTGTGTTTTGATAATAAGTCTCGCAGCTTTCTGATGAATTCGTAACTCCCCGCAACTTCAGCTATATTGTGAGTAAGAGTGTCTAGAATAATATTACGATCATCAGGAGGTAAATTGGGATAAATATCTATGACTTTTTTCCAGAATTCCGTATTTCGAGGGGTAAGGGACATCAATTCATTTGTAATAAAAGACAAGCCTTTATACACATCGCCCCGCGGGACTTTTATTTCAAAGTCATCATCCTCATTGCGCAATTCAAAATGTGGATTATTTGAAGCATATGCATAGGGTTGAGGAATTAGACTCAAAGTGAAACGTAATGCAATGTTGGGACGGCGCTTATTAATCATTTTTATGGCGCTCATTCTTTGGCCTAAATCTGCAAATGTTTGAGGATGCCAGAATCGATAGAAACTGAGCAAAGAAGGGAAAGGCCTGTTGGAAAGCTTTCCGCCCGGATCCATTTCGGATAAGTCGCAAAGGATTAGGGACACTTGTGCCAGATAATCCGAATTCCAAGCAATGCTTTCCAGCGACCAAAGCAAATCTGTGTAGCGGGCTGATGAAGTAAAAGAATTGTCTGATTCAGAGAACAGGACGTAGATGCTTTCTGGCGCTGACTTTATTTTTTGTTCAATGCCTTGCAGAAACGAGGATGGACTGGCCTCTGCTAAAAGTCGCATTACATCTGCGGCTGAATAAAGTATTGATGAGTCTTCGGTATTTAGTATTACTTTAACAATAGAATCAACCCAGCTTTGCATGGATTCGGCGCTGCTGATGCCGACTTTTTCGGAAAGCACGGAAATGTTAACAAGACTTTGTGCTAAACCACGGCGAAGTGCCGATGAGTAAGGGGGAATAATTTTTTTTACGTTCGCTAGCCATCGTTCCGCAGGGGGAAGATCTATGGATGGATCTTTAGCCGTTAAAACCTTCAAAACAGCTTGCTTTAGCAATTCAAAATCTTTGCGTTGCAAATATTTTGCAATTGCATACCAGCAGTCGATTTGTGAAGTCAATTTCCATACGTCAGCAAGCTTAAAAACGGGGCTGTCCGATACTTTGGCCCATTTTTCCAGATCGGATTCCAATTCTTTATAACTCTTTTTTGATAACAGCGAAAGGATTTCTTTATCGCCATCTTTTGAATCAACCCACTGCTGAGCAAACATAATCGGGATAAAAATTCGTGCTTTTTCTTCTGTTGCCCAATCTGGAGCGGACGCAATTCTGGAACGAATTCGGCAAAAGACAGGAAAACTGACACCGCATTCTTTTGTGATTTTCTGGGCTTCAATTGCAGAAAGTCCTTTTGATTCAAAACCTTTTGCAAAGCCAGAAAATGACTGCCTAGAAAGTTTGATAATCAAAGCATGCGGAGTTTTGTTGTTCCCTCCATCAGCATAGAGAACGGTGTGCCCATTACTCATACATATCGCTATGTCGTCAGGATCTATTACCGTCGTGATAAGCAGTAAAGGCTTGGTTTCTCTGGCCAATATTTTGAAATCATTAAGTTGTGTCGCTACAATTGCGTTTGTTTGATGACTCTTTAATTCCTCACGGGATTTTAAAACAGCCAGAATAAACGCCAAAGACTCTTTTGCTGTATTAGCCTGAATGGTAATAACCTTGTTTAAGGCTATTATGCTTTGTACAAGTTCATCAGCTTTATGCTTCCTATCGGCGAGGACTACCTCTAGATTTATTGGAGGATTTGTTGAATTTTCAATGGAATGCCAGGCATCGTGGATGTCTTTGGTAAATGAGCATCCGTGCCTACTCGCAATGTCAGTTAAGGCGTCCTTCGGATGGATTTTATATGATGAGACGCCCTCTTTTCCCCGTTCCGTATCGATTGTATATTGACTGAGCGAGTGTGAATATATCCGATGAGCAATTTTTATTTCATTTGGAAAAATATCAATAATGGAGTAACCATTTTTATAGCTGTGATTGTCTGCTTCGTATGAACCAGGCCAATTGCAGGGTGCTGAATTGAATATTGCTTCATGTCCATCACCCGTAAGACGGCCTTCATCCTCTCCTTTGTGTTGATGACCGAAAAGGACTAAATCAAATGAGTTGCATAGAAAATATTTTATATTCTCTCGTTCAAATTCCGCTAAATCCTCGATTGGATGGTGCAGTACTGCAATTTTGAAGTCAGCCTGTGATATGTTTTTATATCCATCTCTGATATTGATATCTCCGATA
>JALNVO010000234.1 GCA_023231365.1 Fibrobacteraceae bacterium
AAGGTTTTTATGAATACGGATTATAAGGATTTTCACTTCCAGGCTCTAACAGACCTATGGACCGGCGATGCAAAACAGCAAAACAACCGCTTAATCAATATCGGTCTGCTCGGTTCCACCCGCTGGTGGTTCGAAGTGCTGGTACGGGGCCTCGACGGTGCAGCCTGCGATCCGACGCAGACAAAATGTTCCGATGAAAAACACTGTGTGGTATGCGAACTGTTCGGCTGTACCGGCTGGGCCCGCAAATTTCGTTTTGAAGTGCTGGATGGCAACGGAGCGATCCGCGTAAAAGACAAAAAATACTCTCCGCAGATCCAGGCGAATGAGAAATTCATCCTTCGTTTTATCCCTTTGCGGTCCATTTGTGAGAAAGAATGGGCGCTGCTGGAGCTCTCGCTGCGTCTGATTGCAGAATACGGCGCCATCGGAGGCAAAACCGTTCTGAAACCTTCGGATGAACCTAACCGTGCGAATGAAGATCATCATAAGGATTACGGAATTGTAGAGCTGATAGAGCCTTTGCCCTCCGTAGAACATTTTTCGCGTCAAGAATTGGAAAAATTGAAACAATATGTCCGTTCGGATCGATGGAAAAAACTGGCAGTATCCAGTGGAGAAAAAAAATTCTCCTGGGCCTCGTTGCAAAATTTCTGGTGTGTGAAAGGACGCTATCTGACTCGGAAGGGCGTTGATGAGAGTTCGTTTAATTATGTCATCGGGCGTCAGGAACCTAAGAATAAAAGTAGGCTGACTGATTCCTGGCTTGCTGGGTTTTCTGCTGATAGTAAGAAGAAAATCGAAGCAGAAAGTAAAAAAGTCTTCAGCTTTAAAAATTTACTGCGGGATCCACCGCGAAATCTGCCGCGGACATTTGGCTTCGTTGAAAACACGGATATTGAGAATTGGAACACGATAAAAAAGAAGTTGAATGAATTGAAAAAATATCCAGGATGGGAAAATTTCGACATCAAAAAAGATTTCTTAACGGGAAGTCAGATTATTGAGTGCCTTTTCAACACAAAGGAAGGGGAAGATAATGAATTTTGATTACTTCAATAAAGTGATGGAAGAAACTAAACCAATTATAGAGCGTTATGATGCTGATATGAAAAATATTGAAAAGGAAAAAGGACAGAAGAAGAAAACAGGCACCGAAAGTAGAAAGCAAAAATTGGTTCAGGAGCTTCAGACTGATTCGAAGTTTGCTTCTCGTTGTCTTGCGTCCGGAATCGTTGATCAGACTACCACATGGTGGTATGGAAATTTGCCCAGAAGTTTGGATGCAAAAGAATCCTATATGCGAAATACCAGGGCGTTGAAAAAAGAATCCTTTCCTCTCCCTGATTGTATCGAGCAGCACTGGCCTTCCTCCTGGCCGTCGGACTGGGTCGGGTTTGAGATTCCTTTCACCCTGCAAACGCCCTGGTACAGCAAGGATGATCGCCCTTTTCATGTACTGGATAATCCCTTGCGCAAGGATCGGGTTTTCGGAGTACCCTTTATGTCGGCTTCCTCCTGGAAGGGAATGTTGCGCTGGGCCTTTGCAATGAGAACCGGCCAGATAGGCCCTAATCTTGAGACAGATGAAAAAAAACTAGAACCTTATAAAAAGCAAGAGCTTCATCTCTTCGGGAATGAACGCGGAGAACAGAAAAAATTTCAATCCGGAGCGCTGCAATTTTATCCGACCTGGTTCGATGCAATTGATTTTGAGCTAATCAATCCCCATGACAGAGCACGACGGGCCGGGACTAATCCGATCCTTTATGAAGTCGTGCCGGCGGGAACGAAAGGGATTCTGAAGTTGTTGTACGCTCCGGCGCCGGGAGAGGCGAAAAAAGACAAGGTCGAAAGAGTCGAATGTCTCTGTGCTCTGATAGAAGCCATCCGGCTTCTACTGGGAACCTATGGAATTTCAGCCAAACGCACCGTCGGCTGGGGAACCGCCGAGATTGACTGTGAAAATTCAACGGTATGGATTCGGGAAGATAACGAATTTTCTTCTCTTATGAACAAGAGTTCAACAGATAGGGATTCAAAAGAATACACACCACCCAAATCTGAATTCAAAGAATTAATGGATGATAAGGGGAATCCTATCGGTGTTTTGCTGAAGGACGGAACGCTTATCAGCAAAACGCAATTCCGAAAGCTTGGAGATGCTAAACCCAGTATTGGAGATTCTGGTCCGTGTACAAGTGAGTTGTATATGAAATTTTACGCTTGGTATACGGATAATGGTTCCCAGTATCAAAAGACTCTGGATAAAAAAGAAGAAGAAAAATCATCTCCAATAATCAGGGGCTATCCGTGGCTGAAATTTAGTTAGGCGATAAAAATTCAGAATGCCACAAAGGGAGCCGAACAATGACGGATTTTCAACCGGCAAGTCAATTACAGCAATACCGTTCCCTGATGCTCGCCTGTGAGGCTATCGGCTGGTTGCATATGGCGGGCAAAGCCAGGATGGAGTTTCTGCGCGGGCATGGTGGTGAACCTGTAGAGTATGATTACAAAGATTGGTGTGAGAAAGAAAATCCTCCTTTCCCGTGGGATGATTTACTGAATTGGGTAAAAAACGATTTTTCTAAGATAGATGGTAAAGAAATTTCCTGGCCGAGCACCTTTAGCGAGTTTTTGAAAAAACATGCTGATAACGGTGGTCGTGGTCCGCTCGGTCTTCTCCAGGCCGGGCATGGGATGGCTTCGGGCATTGAAAAGAATATGCCGGGTGATACATCGAAATATCTTGGACAATGTGTAACCCATCTGTGGCGGAGTTCGGCTTTCGGAAATCCGGAGCGGAATCTGGTGGAGGATTCTCCGGAAATTCTCACGGAGGCGGGCTGGAAGGAACTTCTGAAAAAGATTGAAAAACTTCTACAAGACTTGAAAAAGTGGGGAAATTCAGCCGTATCCCATACGCCGGAGGCTCTGAAGGATTGGTGGAAGTGGCGCGAAGACGCTGTGGGAGACGATGGCTGGCTGCGCCGGGATTTTTCGTCCACCCTGGCGGAAACGCGGCTGCCGAATAATGATGTGACGCTGTTCGATCAATCCTATGTGGCGGCGGCCCTGTTTAAGAGTGCCGTGGCCGGATCCGTTCTGGAAGGAACATCGTTTCCTTGGAATGATACAAGTCTCAAGCAAAAGACCCGCTGGCGCTTGTGTACCGTGGGAATCAGCGCGGATTATTTTGAAGCCCGGGCGGTGAAAATCGGGGACTGGACCGGTGCGCGAAAGATGCTGGATGATTTTTTTACCGAGGTGCGCAAGCTGTTGGAAGTGGATCTGGCGCTGGGCTCCCTGCTCTATCGCGATGAATCGGTGCTGGTCTTCAGTTTCCCCGGAAAACGGACAGAGCCCCCAAAAGAGGGTGAGACCGAAGAACTAGATAGCGATAGTTCAAAAGGAAAAGATGCTTTCGTTACTAAGTGGGAAGAATTCCTGAAGGACAAAATAGATGGCTATGCCCGAGAAAGAAATCTGGACATTTCTCCCTATCTGAAAATCAGCGAGCAGCCCTCCCGGTCTCTGGTGGGAATGACGCGGGAAATCCGCACAGCAAAAAAGACCATGCAAACGCCTTTCCATCGCGATTGGAGTGTTCCCGGAAATACCAGCGGTAGAGGGCATGTTTGTCCCGTCTGTCAGATGCGAAGAAGTGAAAATCCGGACGATAAAAAATTGGGTAGTAAGCAGAAACCGTGCGCCATTTGCCAGGAACGCAGATATCGGCTGAAATTCTGGCTTAATGGAAATGAAGAATCGGATTCCATCTGGCTCAGCGAAGTGGCGGACAGAAATGACCGGGTGGCGCTGATTACCATGAGTCTGGATCTCCTGCCCTGGCTGGACGGAAGCCGGCTGGATTCCTGTCGTAGTCAGGCAATTGCGGAGTGGAGTGCAAATTCTGGCTTAAAACAGAATCCTATTCATTTCAACACAGCTTATAGTGATATGTTGGCCTATACACGGAAAAAACTTGGCCAAAATTTTTCTAGTACGGACAATATCTTCACAAAGCTTCATCAGGGATTTAAAGAAGCTGTATCATGGGAAAGCTTCTATTCTAATATCGTCGAAGACCGTTCCGATGCTCCCAAATGGGATTCACTTAATGAGGATCAACGAGCGGCCTGGCTTGCGCATCAATTGTTCTGCAAGCTGGCTTCACCGGGACGCATCTATCGTTTCCAGCGCCAGACCAAAGAGTTTTTTCGTTCCCAACTGAGTCGGTTTCGCGAAATTGCTGCTGTGGAAAAGAATCGTTGGCGCACCCGGCGTTTGCTGCTTAAACCGGAGTCGGATAAAATTGACAAACACTGGCAGAACAACACTCCTTATGCCGGACGGATCGGCGATAGCCCGGTGGATCTGCTCTGGTCAGATGACTTAAAGGGTTTTATCACGATTTTCAATCTGGCGCGGGTATTGAAGGAATTCGATGCCAAAGAGTTTTTGTGCGGTAGAAAGATTCCTCTGAAAAGTGA
>JALNVO010000235.1 GCA_023231365.1 Fibrobacteraceae bacterium
GCTCTGTGAGGACATCCATCTTCACGAACCACTGGGCGGAGATATACGGCTCGATCGTCGTATTGGAGCGGTCGCTGTGGCCCTCCTGCCTCTCGTGGTCTTCCACCTTGATGAGGAGCGCGAGATCTTCGAGTCCTTTCACGACTGCTTCGCGGGCTTTTTCGCCCTTGAGACCCTTGAACTCGCCGGCGTTCTCGTTCAAAGAGCCGTCCGGGTTCAGAATGTTAATCATCGGGAGCTTGTGGCGGAGTCCCGTCGCGTAGTCGTTCGGATCGTGCGCGGGCGTCACCTTCACGGAGCCGGTGCCGAATTCCTTGTCCACCAGAATCGCGTCGGCGATAACCGGAATATCCCTGTTCACAAAAGGAACGCGGACCGTTTTCCCTATGAACTTCTTGTAGCGTTCATCTTCCGGGTGCACGGCGAGCGCCGTATCGCCCATGATCGTCTCCGGGCGGGTCGTCGCCACGGGAATAAATCCCGAGCCATCGGAAAGCGGGTATTTGAAAGTCCAGAAATGTCCCTTCACGTTCTCGTAATAGATCTCGTCGTCCGCGACGGCCGTCTGCAAAAGGGTATCCCAGTTCACCAGGCGCTTCCCGCGGTAGATGAGCCCCTTCTTGAACAAATTAAAAAAGGCGTGGCGCACGGCCTTCGCGCACACCGGATCGAGCGTGAAGCGCTGACGGCTCCAGTCGCAGCTGATGCCCAAGCTCTTAAGCTGGCGGGTAATGCGCGCCTCGTATTCGTCCTTCCACTTCCAGATGCGTTCCACAAGGGCTTCGCGGCCGATGTCGTGGCGGGTCTTGTGCTCGTCTTTGAAAAGTCGTTTTTCGACCACGGCCTGCGTCGCGATTCCCGCGTGATCCGTGCCCGGAATCCAGAGCGTATTGTTGCCGAGTTTTCTGTGGTAGCGTACGAGAATATCTTGAATGGTATCGTTCAGTGCGTGGCCGAGGTGCAGTGCGCCCGTGACGTTCGGGGGAGGGATGACCATCGAAAAGGGCTTGCCCTTGCCGCTCGGTGCAAAATCATTGTTCTTGTTCCATTGGTCGTGCCAACGGGCTTCAACTTCTTTCGGATTATAACGTGTTTCCATTTCCATAATGCGCCAAAATTAGAAAAAAACGATGTAGCCATAGAATCGTTTCTATTAATGCAGCAGCATCTCAAGCCCCATGATTCCTGCTAGGCCGACGATCTTTTTCCGGCGGCAGAAAATTCGTGCCTTTGATTTTTTTTGCCGGGCTTGTTTCTATATTTTTTTTAACAAGAACTATTCAGGAGAAGTAAATGTTTTCCAAGTCTGCCTTAATCGTATTGTTATCATTGACGTTCTGCTTCGTCGGTTGTGCGACAAAGCCGGATGTCAGAATTGATCCGTCTTGGATGGACGCGCCTCAGTCCGTGTCCGTTGAAATTTCGGAGCCTCTTGTTGAAATATTGGATGATGTCAAAGACGATCTTCCGGATGCCGCAGGGCATTTCGGTGAGTGGCTTTCTGTAGAACTGCAAAAGGAAATGGCGGCACGGACGAAGGCCGATGTCCAGGTTTCCCTTAAAGAGGATTCTTATTTCAAGACGAGCCGCGACACTTTGAACAACAAGACTATCTCTTATCCCTCGGCGAATTTTTCAAATACACGGGATGTCACTTTGTTGATTAACCCGATCAAGGTCCATCGTTATGAGGAATCGATGAAGATGTACAACGGCATGGGCGTGAATAGTGCTACGGGAGGCACCTATACATCTACGCAGTTTTATTTGGCCTTTGACTTGGTTTATGCTTATTACGATACGAAGACAAAGAAATTGCTTGGCTTTGGATCCGTAATGGCCAAAGATGACTTTATGGTTGCAATGACCAAGAGCAATTGGATCGCCACCGTTAAGGATGCCGTTAATCTGTTATTGAAGGGTACTCCGCTTCTCAAGAAATGATTTTACAGATTCATTTTGCACTTTTATAATTCCGGAGGCTTCTATGTCTTTTATGGATCTGGTCAAAACCCGCTACAGTTGCCGCAAGTTTTCCGCTAAGGCGGTCGAAGAGGAAAAATTATCCCTTGTCCTCGAAGCGGGGCGCCTTGCTCCGACGGCGACGAACGCGCAACCGGTGCATGTTTTCGCGCTCAAGTCGGAGGATTCCATCGCGAAGGTCCGGTCGCTGACTCGCATGGCTTACGACGCTCCCATCGTGCTGATGGTCTGCTACGACAAGTCCGAAAGCTACAAGGCCGTGAAGCATGACGGCTATGAATGCGGCGATATGGACGCGAGCATCGTGACGACGACGATGATGATGGAGGCGACGGAGCTCGGTCTTGCGACCCTTTGGGCGCGGGGTTTCCTTGCGTCCGAAATCGAAAAGGCCTTCGGACTTCCGGAGAACATGAAACTCGTGTGCCTTCTGGACGTGGGCTATGCGGACGAAAAGCTCGGCGGTCCTTCGCCGCGGCACTTTGTGCGGAAGCCGATGAATGAATTCGTTAAGGAAGCGTGAACGCCCGCCGCGCGGCTTTCGTGGAAACTCGCGGAAGTAAAAGGGAAAACTCGTTTCTACAAATAGATGAGACAAGGCGTTCCCTCAATCGAAAGCGAAGGGATCGTCGATCTTTACACAATCACGAAAAGATTCCGTTCCCGAAACTCGAAGTCCCGGCATGAGTCCGGGGCTTTCCACAGGGTTCCTTTCTAAAAAGGGCATATAATAAAACGTTCAAAAAACAAGTCATAATTCGCTGAAAGCTTTGATCTCTGGGGTTGAATTCCCCATAGAATGCTACGGCTTTGATTTTTATCATATATAGAGGAGTGAATATGTGCATAATGGCCCCAAAGTCTCTGATGCGATGTGGCTCCAAGCCGTTTCTTTCCTTGGTTTTGATACTCCGCAGTTTGCTTCGGGGTAGTTTATTTTCTCATTTTCGGAAGCGTTGCAAGAAAATTGTCCTTTTGAAATCAGCGGGAATGAGATTATTTTAAGGCGCAAGGAGTGTTTATGAAATATCATCTTTTACAACAGGCGCTTGTCGCCGGGCTGTTCCTTTCAGCAGCGGCCCTTGCGGATGTGACTACTTACGAAGCGGAAAATCAGGAACTGAGTTCCGGTGCCGCCATCCATGACAGCACAGGAGTTTCGGGCGACAAGTATGTCAGCTCCAACGGAATGACATTCAAGGTCACGGCCGATAGCGCGGGAATGTACGATCTCGCCGTCCGGATGTGGGTAAAACAATACGATTGGTTCAACAGTTCCATCTACATCAACGGCGGCACGACCGCCATCGCGACATTCCTGACCAATTCCCCCGACAGCGCCTTTACCAACTACACGCTTACAGCCACCGCGAAATTGCTGGCCGGCGAAAATACCATAACCGTCAGCGGCGGTACCGCGAACTTCGATTACCTCACCGTCAGGCGTCATCCCGCAGCCGTCTTCGACCTCAAAGCGGCCCCGGTAGCTCCCGGAGCCACCGAGTCCGCCTACAAACTCAAAGCGTTCCTCACGCAGAACTTCGGGAGCAAAACTGTCGCGGGCATGATGATCGGCGACAACGCCTTCAATTACGACTACGGCAACATGCGGCTCATCGAAACGTGCGTCCCCTCGGATTCCTGCAAGGTCGCCGACTCGCTCACCACTTGGAAAGGTCAGGAGGACATCCGCCTCTTCAAGCAGAAATCCGGCGAATACCCGGCCCTCGGCGGGTTCGACATGCTCTTCGCCACGGGCGGTCATTCCGATGAAGGTTGGTTCCTGGGCTACACGGAAAACAACATCCGGATGGCGAAGCAACTCTGGAATTTCGGCGGCATTCCCGCTTTCACCTGGCACTGGAAGGTGGGCACGGACACCGTATTCTATGCAAAAGAGAAAGGATTCAATAATGCCGGCTGTACCGCCGGCGTAGCGGGGACTTCGACAAATAATACCTGTTTTAATTACACCAACGCATTCTCCGATGACAACTGCACGGAAGTAAACACGACCTCCGATGAGTACAAATTAATAGTCGCCGATATTGACAAGGTTTCCAAGTGGTTCCTTCAGTTACAGAATTCCGGAGTCGCCGCGGTCTGGCGCCCGCTCCATGAAGCCGCAGGCGGATGGTTCTGGTGGGGTGTCGGCGGAAGCACATGCTACAAGGCGCTTTACAGATTGGTGTTCGACCGCATGGTGAACGTGAACGGCGTGAAGAACCTGATCTGGATCTGGAATATAGAACGCGACCCGAAAATCGGTTACGACGCCTCCGCCCTCAACCCGGACTGGTATCCCGGAGACGACTATGTGGACGTCATCGGAGTCGATGTCTATAACAGCTCCGGCAATCAACAGTCCAACATCAACAGCTTCAGCAAAATCGTCGATGAAATGGGCTCCACCAAATTGCTCGCCCTCACGGAAAACGGCCCGATTCCCGACGTGGACAGCATGGCTACCGATGGCGCCGTATGGTCCTGGTGGATGCCCTGGTACA
>JALNVO010000236.1 GCA_023231365.1 Fibrobacteraceae bacterium
GAATATCTTTATCGCGCTCCGGCCTTTTAAGAAGCCGACCACAAAGCTCACGCTCTGATTCGGTGGTATTTCAAGAACAAGATGGACGTGATCCTTTTGGACGTTACCCTGAATTATCGTCAGGTGCTGATCTCGTTCGGTTCTTGATAAATGGACGATTCTATCGTCGAGAGAGGCTTCTCGGCAATAAAGGCAAACAAGCTTGTCTTTGCTACGCTCGATTTGCATGCGGTTCACTTAACCAAAGCAATTTTTAGAGGTGCCCTTAATGAAATGAATTTCAATTTAATAACATTGCAATAAAAAATGTCGGCTGTTACACCGACATCTTTTATTTTGTATGAGATATTACGCGATTACGAATTCTCCATTCTTATAGTCCACGGTCGTGAGCTTATCCGGCTTTACTTCTCCAGCGATAATCGCGTGAGAAAGCTTCCGTTCCACTTCACATTCGAGGAACCTTTGAATGGGCCGCGCTCCGAATTCAGGATCGTAGGACTTTTCCGCGATAATTTTAAGGGCTTCATCTGTAGCTTTGATCATAAAACCTTCGCGTGCGGCACGGAGAGCCAAATCCTTGAACTTGAGCCTTACAATCGAAAGAATCTGTTTCTTCGAAAGGCTCTTAAATACAAGGACTTCGTCCAAACGGTTCAAGAATTCCGGCCTGAAGAATCCTTTTAACCGAGGCATTACGTCATCGAGAGTCACTTCCTTTGTCGCATTTGCGAAAAGGTCCGATCCCAAGTTTGAGGTCATCAGAATGAGCGTGTTCTTGAAGTTCACCGTGCGTCCCTTTCCGTCCGTCAGGCGCCCGTCATCTAGCACCTGCAGGAGAGTGTTGAACACATCCGGATGAGCTTTTTCCACCTCATCGAGAAGGACAACCGAGTAGGGTTTCGTACGGACAGCTTCCGTAAGCTGCCCGCCTTCTTCATAGCCCACGTATCCCGGAGGAGCACCGATCAAGCGGGACACGGAATGCTTTTCCATATACTCGCTCATATCGATGCGGATCATCGCAGCCTCGCTATCGAAAAGTTCCACGGCAAGAGCCTTGGCGAGTTCCGTCTTTCCCACACCAGTAGGACCTAAGAAGAGGAAGCTTCCAACAGGCGCATTCTCGCGAGAAAGTCCGCTTCTGTTGCGGAGGATCGCTTCTGCCACAGAAGAAACAGCCTCGTCTTGGCCGATGACTCTTTCATGCAACCTTTCATCCAAATGAAGCAGCTTCACCTTTTCCGTTTCCCGCAATCGGGTCACTGGAATTCCCGTCCAACGGCTCACCACTTGAGAAACGGTTTCTTCCGTCACTTCCTGCGTAAGTTCACCCGCTTCCGAAGCTTTTTGTGCGGCATCTTCCAGCGATTTCACCTCTTTTTCAAAGTTCACTATCGTATTATACTTGAGTTCCGCGGCGCGGTTCAAATCATAGCGAGCTTCAGCCTGCTCCATCTCTTCACGTGCCTTGTGGAGCTTTTCCTTGGCTTCCTTGAGTTCGGAAAATTTGGAACGGCTTTCCTGCCAGCGGGCTTGCATTTCGGACACTGCGGCGGAAGTCGCGGCAAGTTCCGTCTTGAGTTCTTCCAAACGCTTCTTGCTCTTATCATCCGATTCCTTTGCAAGCGCTTTTTCTTCAATCTTCAATTGAAGCTGCTTTCTCTGCAAGTTATCCAAAGCCTCGGGCGCCGTATCAAGCTGAGTCTTGACCATACTCGCAGCTTCATCGATGAGGTCAATCGCCTTATCAGGAAGGAATCTGTCTGCAATATAACGCGTCGAAAGCTTCACCGCAGCAACAAGCGCATTATCATGAATACGCACACCGTGATGCGTTTCAAAGCTGTCCTTGACACCTCTTAAAATGGAAATCGCTTCATCCTCAGTCGGCTCAAAAACAGTCACCGGCTGAAAACGGCGCTCCAACGCGGCATCTTTTTCAATATAGCGCCGGTATTCTTGGGTGGTCGTTGCGCCAATGCAATGGAGTTCACCGCGGGCGAGTTTCGGCTTCAGCATATTGCCCAAATCCATGCTGCCTTCTGTTTTTCCAGCGCCCACAATTGTATGCAACTCATCAATAAAAAGAAGTGTATTTCCATCTTCTTCCAAAGCCTTGAGTACGCTTTTCAAACGTTCCTCAAAATCACCGCGGTACTTCGCGCCCGCCATCAGCGCAGAAAGATCCAGCGAAAAAAGCTTCTTTCCTTTCAACGCATCCGGCACATCCCCGCGATGAATGCGCATCGCGAGACCTTCCACAATCGCGGTTTTGCCTACGCCCGGCTCCCCCACAAGAACTGGATTGTTCTTCGTCTTGCGGGAAAGTATGAGTATCACCCGGCGGATTTCTTCTTCGCGTCCGATCACCGGATCGAGTTTGCCCTCTTCGGCTAGCGAAACAAGTTCGCGGCCATACAACTTAAGCGGAGATTCCTCTTCCGCGGCAGCAGCGGCACTCATCGGGTCGGCGAGCCACGTCTCCACCACTTCTGCACTTCCTAAAGCATCTTCAAAAATTTTCGCTATGCGGCGTTCTTCCGCAAAGCGCATCAAGGATACAAGCATGTTGCTCGGGCTTGCTGCCTGCGAAATTTTACGGCCTTGCTGAATTGCGGCGCGGAGCACACGCGAAAGATCTTCATCCGGGCGGCTAGCGTCCGGATTCACTTCCGCGAGCTTCGGTACGGAATCAATGAAGGGTTCAAGCTTGCCTTCCATCTCCTTGATATTCGCTTTCTTAGCCCGGAAAAGGTTTTTCAACCGGGCATCGGGTGCATTCAAAAGCCCATAAGCCAAATGGACCACTCCCAAATAGGAATGGGACTTGCGGTCCATCAGTTCCTGAGCCTTCGCCAAAACCTTCTCGGCATCTCCAGTAAATTCGGCCATTTATCAAACCTCCTTAAACAATATACCTAAGAAAACTGCATTTATTTTTCGCCGAAATATGAGCAAAAGCCATGCCAATGCACAATTTGCCCTTTTTCCACTAAAAAATTCATTTTTGCAAGGAACTGTCTTATTTTGAAACAGCCCTGTAAACAATGCCACAAATTAAATCCCGGACATTCATTTTTTCTGCTTTTTCTCCGCATAAACCCTTGGAATTTTCTAAATTGGACACATCTTTTAATATCGGCGGGCAAAACCGCCACAACTCCAAAAGAGGTACATACAATGGCAGTTTCTTACAAGGCTCTCGGTCTCGTAAACACCAAGGAAATGTTTGCAGACGCTATTAAGAATGGCTATGCCGTTCCGGCTTACAACTTCAACAACATGGAACAGATGCAGGCTATCGTCCAAGCTTGCGTCGAAACCAAATCTCCGGTGATTCTCCAGGTTTCATCGGGCGCCCGCAAATATGCGAACCAGACGCTCCTCCGCTATATGGCTCAGGGTGCTGTTGAATATGCTAAGGAACTCGGTCTCGAACAACCGCAGATCTGCCTCCACTTGGATCACGGTGACACCTTTGAGCTCGCTAAGTCCTGCATTGATATGGGTTTTTCCTCTGTGATGATTGATGGCTCTTCCAAGCCTTATGACGAAAACGTTGCTCTCACAAAGAAAGTCTGTGAATACGCTCATTCCCAGAAGGATTATGTAACAGTCGAAGGCGAACTCGGCGTTCTCGCCGGTGTCGAAGATGACGTTGCTGCTGAAGAATCTCACTACACCCGTCCTGAAGAAGTCCAAGACTTCGTCAAGAAGACAGGCGTAGATTCCCTTGCAATTTCCATTGGCACTAGCCATGGTCGTCAAAAATTCAAGCCGGAACAGTGCACGCGCAACGCAGATGGAATTCTGATTCCGCCTCCGCTCGCATTCGGCGTTCTTGCAGAAATCGAAAAGAAACTCCCGGGCTTCCCGATCGTCCTCCACGGATCTTCTTCCGTTCCTCAGGAATATGTGAAGGAAATCGAAAAATACGGCGGAAAACTAGCTGACTCTGTCGGTATTCCGGAAGAACAACTCCGCAAGGCAGCCAAGTCTGCTGTCTGCAAAATCAATATCGACTCCGATGGTCGTCTCGCGATGACTGCCGCAATCCGCAAGGTATTCGTTGAGAAACCGAGCGAATTCGATCCGCGCAAGTACCTTGGACCTGCCCGCGACGAACTCAAGAAGATGTATATGCACAAGAATGAAGAAGTTCTTGGTTCCGCAAACCGTCTTCCATTCAAGAAGTAATCCGGCGCGGAATTTATCCCGCTTGCATTACTGAACTTATAAGAAACGCCCTGGCTCACAAGCTAGGGTGTTTTTATTGGGCACCTCAAAAAAACTCAATTTTTATGGCGAGAAGCCGGTTCCCTCCAGGGAACGTCAGGATTCGAAGAGCCGGACTCTGGGCCGGCCCCGAAGGGGTGAGGATGGAACAACGTGACACCGCAACAACGAGAAGCCGGTTCCCGCCAGGGAACGTCAGGATTC
>JALNVO010000237.1 GCA_023231365.1 Fibrobacteraceae bacterium
CCCTTGCGGGTGCGCCGTGCTTGAACCGCCGACCGGGGTTTCCAGAGTCTCTCTGCCTCAGGCCTGGAATTCGCGATTATCCTGGGTAATTTTGTCGCTCAAAATAGGAAAAGAAAGGAAACAGCGAACACGGTATGGATTCACCGGTTCCATGGTTCCGAACAAACACGTTTTTTGCCATGGACTTAATGGACGGACAGCCGGGGTTCTTCATGCGTTCCGGAAAGGCGACTCGCTCTTTATTGGGTGATGTCTTCAATCATGCTCTCAAAAAGGGTATAATTTGAGATTTTTTAAAAAATTGCAAATTATTATTTTATCTTTTTAGATAAACTGGTTATTGCATACCTTTTAGGGAGCATTCTAATGAAAAAAATACTCGTGTTATTGGCTTTTTGTTTAGGTATATCTAATGCATTCGCGGATTGGACCGGAGGTTCTTCTGTCCCGGAAAAAACTCGTGAAATTGATGGAAAAACTTTCTATGTCATTACTTCGGCTGATGAGCTTGCCTGGTTTGCCGCTGAAGTGAATGCAGGAAAAACGACAATCAATGCAATTTTGGATAATGACATTGTCTTGTTTCAGGATACTATTAAGAATGATACCACGGCAACGATTTTTTGGAATCCTATTGGAATAAACGATACTCTTGCTTTTCAAGGCGTTTTTGATGGTAATAAAAAAATAATTCGGGGCTTATTTATTAATGACTCCTCTTCATCTGACACACATACTCTCTATTCTGGCTTATTCGGCGTTGTCGGTGAAAAGGGCCAAGTAAAAAATGTGATTTTGCGGAATACTTTTATTCAGTTGAAGCCGAGTGAGTATTCTATTTATGCCGGTGGTGTGGCGGGTAAAAATCGTGGCTCTATAAAAAATTGTATTCTCTATGGTATTGTATCCTGTAAATCTATTTATCAAATGAATTTGGGCGGTATTGCTGGTTATAGCGATGGCTCTATTATTGGCTGTAGTAATTTTGGTAGCATTTCGGCGTCTAACTCAGATAGGTATAGCTCTTCTACTGAAACTTATGCCGGTGGAATTGTGGGCTATAATTTAGGAACAATCGGTAACTGTACGAGTGCAGGTCAAGTATCTGCCACAAGCAGTACTTATTCTTCTTATGCTGGAGGGATCACTGGTTATAGCACATCAACAATAAGTGATTGTAATAATACAGGGGAGATTTACGCCTCGTCTTCATATAATAGCGGTGTCGCTTATGGAGGCGGCATTGTTGGCTACAGCACGAGTTTAATAAAGGCGAGTATTAATAAAGGAGAGGTTTCGACGTATGCTTCTAGTTCAAATAGGGCGTATTCTAATGTTGCATACTCTTATACGGGCGGTATTGTTGGTTACAGTAGAGGCTCGGTAAATCTGGGCCTCAATAGTGGAGTCCTGTCTTCATCCTCTATGTATTCTTTTATGGGCGGGGTCGCGGGCTTTGCATATAGTATAGACAACTGTAGTAACACAGCTAAAATGTCCGTGAGAACTAGTGCTTCTGCGTATGTCGGGGGGGTTGCAGGATATTTAGATTCTATTTCTATTTCTAATAGTTTTAATCAGGGAAAAATTTCTGTCAGTTATACAGATAGTACCGCAAAGGCTTATGTGGGTGGTGCTTTGGGGTACAATTCCGCGGCGGCCATAAAAAATGTCTATAGTTCAACTGCCGCTTTTGATGTCCCGGATTCCGTAGATGTCTATGTGGGTGGTGTTGTTGGCCTTAATGCCCCAGGTTCTTTTATTCAAAATACGTATTTCGATAAAGAGGTCTCTGGATTGACTAATATTTGTGGCATTGATTCAGCGTCTTCTACAAATACTCTAGATGCTAAAGCATTAAGTACCGCCGCGATGAAAAGTACTGATTTTGCTGGTATTTTGAATACGACTAATGGAATTACGGAGAGTAGCGGCTTTTGGGCATATCAAGGTGATTATCCTATTTTGGCAAATCTGTCTATTTTAAAAATACCCAATAAAGTAAACGCTCTTGCTTCATTCAGTTTATTGGTGCAGGGCCATACTTTAATTGTAAATAAGGCTCCATTAGGCGCAACGTTTGTTTTGATGGATGTGCGAGGGCGGATTTTTGTCAATAAAAAAATTTTACAAAGGGAGTTCTCAGTGAGCCTTCCTGGTAGTGGTGTATATTATGCCCGGATTAATTCTAATGTGAAAAAAATTTGTGCGAAGTGAAAAATGTCTTCGATTAATGTGTGCGGGCATTCGACAGACTGCTAGTTCTTGACGCAATGGACGGAGTAGCTGGCATCCTTACGGTCGTATCCGATGCCTATTTTTGCGAAATTATAGTCCAAGATTTTGACGGAGGCGTAGCCTGTATTTAAAATGCCCTCCGTCGTAGGATCTGGAAGGTACCCCGTGGTGCCCCAGAAGGACGTGGAGTAACCCGGCTTGGAGTGGCTGTCACCCGCAGGGAGTGCCGAAAATCCGTACATATCCGTTCCGGGGATATAGTCATTCCTCTGATCGGGCCACCATTCCGTGCTCCTGAGCCGTGCTCCGGCGATGTCCCTTCCGCCTGCGAAGTCCGCGAGTGTCCCACTCGGAGTCGCTAGGTATGTGCCAGCCACCGGGGCAAGCCCCTTGACGGTTATTGCCACAGCTAATGACTGTTTCATAGTCTTTCTCGGCTATCGCCGCAGCCCATATGTATAGACGTCCGTATTTGGAGCAGCTGTCCCCGCTGTTATTTTGGCACCAGCTGTCGCTTGCTTTGTAATTCAGGTTCTCCGCCATCCACGTCTGCGTCCCGATCACGACCGTCTTATAGGTCTGCCCATTGCGGCAGTCCGTGACAGTGTTCGTTCCGTAGGTATTGGTGCAAACAACAACGGACGAACTGGACTGCACCTTCACGCTTGAACTTGAAGCAACAACCGACGAGCTTGATATTCCGGCAAACGAACTTGAGAACTTAACGACAGAAGATGAATACAATTGTCCGCTGCTTGAATATGTTTCAGCCGAGGACGAACTATCTCCTTCCGTTTCCACGCTGTTGTTCCCACCGTCACCGATGCACGCCGCGAAAATCAGCGCGACCGCCACCATACCGAATAAGACTATACGCTGTTTCATTCTTCTCCCCTTGCATCAGGCCTTGGAATTGCGATTATTTTGAAATTATCCCGGCCTCCAAAAATAACACATCTAATCTCTGGGGTTGAATTCCCCGTAGCTTGCTACGGCTTTGATTTCTATTATGCATAGATGAGCGAATATGTGCATAATGGCTACAAAATCTCTCATACGATGTAGCTCCAATCCGCTTTTCCCCTTGGTTTTGATACCCCGTAGCTTGCTGCGGGGTAGTTCATTGGGCGTTCGGGCGTTGCTGCGGAACCTGCATTTTCCGATAGCTAGAATATACCAGACGATCAGTTCTTCCATTTCCCGAGGCACTTTCCGGGCATCAGGTGGCAAGTGCACGGGGCCCAGGATGCGGACTTTCTGCCTGCGGAACCTGCCCGCATTTTCATTGTCAATGCCATGGAGAATGATTCTGTGCAGCTCCAGTATAAAACCGGTCGTCAGCGTTTCTTTCTTTTGTACGAATCTTTCAATGCGTTCCACGCATTGCTTGTGATTCACCGCTTCAAAATGTTTTCGCATGGATCTGTTGCCGATGGTTATGCCCCGGTTCAGCACAAGATTCGTTTCGCTCAATGTGAGCGTATTCCCTTCGATGGCGTTGGAATTTTAAGTCCACTCGGTAACGAACCGCTCCTTCAAATTCCGGAGGACGGCCTTATTGAACGGACAGAACCGGTCTAGTTCATTTTTCTTCTCGGCGAGGCTTTTCAGCAGTTTTTCATCTATGGGACCTCTGTATCGGATAGATTAAAATATAAGTCATCCGATACGATAAAGCAAAAGGGCTCCCTATAAACACCCCCGCTTTCCTATTTTCAGCCAGGCTTGCGGGTGTGATCGAAGTTCTTCATTTTCCTGGCTGAGTTCGCCATCGGTCTTTATTGTGAGATGTTTTTTCTTGACATAAAGAGCCTCAGTTGCTTTTATAACAAATATAAGAGTACATAATGACATTTTATGGCATTATCGGCTGGCGGAAATGTGCGCTATATCGCATCGGAAAATTTAAATGCTTTATTTTGAACAAAAATAAGGCTTTTCCGGTGGTCCTGAAAAAGCCGTTCCGGCGTTACCTGATGACAAAATTCTTTTGAGTGAGACGGGGGACAGCTGACCCTGATGGGAAAGCTTTGACGCGTTGCTGGTATCTTAGGGCTATGCCCGTGGGCTGCTTTTTAGGATCAAGGGAATAGGGGGGTCTCATTTCATAAGTCAAGATTTCAGTCCGCCCAGCACTGACTGCGTATGCTTACTTAGAATCTTTCAGGCACCGGAGCGA
>JALNVO010000238.1 GCA_023231365.1 Fibrobacteraceae bacterium
CACGGAAGTGGTGCTGTTGAGCGGCCTGCTGACGGGATTTTTCAATACGGGCAAGAATTGCCGCATCGGGTTTGAATACCTGAGCCTTCATTTCCACTTGGCGGAGTTCTCCAACCGGAGTCGCGTGGACATTGGGATTCGGAGCCGCAGCCGATTGAGGCTTGTTCATCACAGGCGCCTGTCTCGGCTCTTGTTTCTGGGCAGAAGATGCCAGATGCGCAAATTCTTTCCCTTCCAGAGGCTTCGGTTGAACATTCCTTGCTTCTGCTGGAGTACGGACAACAGCCGGCTTCGTTTGCTGAACCGGAGTCTGTACATTCACTTTCAGTTCCGACGACGCCTCTTGAACCTTAGCTTCATTTTTAGGCTTTGCAGCAGGTTGTTGCAGAGGCTTTGCCGGCCTTGAAACAAAAGTAGTTGCTGGTTTGGGTTGTACTGTCCGCGTCAAAGAGGCCTTCAATCCGCCTTTGAATGTAGAGGTGAGCGTGCGACGGGCATTCGGAGCCGCCGACGGGGCCGTTGCAGGATGAGAAGCTTCTTCCGAAGAAGATTTCTTCACATTCTTGCGAAGTCCGTTCGTTTTCGCTCTGCGGGCTTCAGCTTTCACCTTTTCCTCCATTACTTGGGCTTCTATCGAAGTAAAAGCAGAAATGGGGACGAGCGAAACTGGGGAGAGAACTTGAACTCCCTTGTCATGCAAAAGAGAAACGACCTTTCCGGCATCTACGCCGTGAGTCTTTGCCCATTCGCCCGGTGTAATCTGTTTTTCATTATTCATCTATGCTTTTGCTCCAATAGGCAAATACTTAATTTGCCTCGCCGTCTTTTTCGGTATTCGATTCAACTTGACCTTCTGCCTGAACATCAGAGGATTCCGCAGAGCCCGCCAGAGCTTCAGTATCTTCCTTAAAAAGGCCCGATTCGTTTAATGCTGCAGCCTTGATCAATTCATTATTGCGCGGCGTGAGCACCTTCTGCTTTTCTTCATCGCTTTTTTCAGACCATTCTTTTTCGCCGTAAACATCCAAATCGTGTTCGACGAGCTGAGAAGCCAAACGGACGTTCTGACCGCTGCGGCCAATCGCCTGAGCAAGGTCTTCATCCGCAATCACGATCACCAAACGGCGAGTACCCGGGACTTCAAAATACTTGACAATATTCGCGGGAGAAAGTGCGTGACGGATAAACGTAATAAGATCCGGATCCCAATGGACGATGTCAATGCGCTCGTTGCCGAGTTCGCGGACAATCGCCTGCACGCGTGCACCCTTCATACCGACGCAAGCGCCGACGGGGTCAATGCGTTCATCGCGGGCATATACGGAAATCTTCGCGCGGAAACCGGGATCGCGGACAACGCCCTTGATCTCAACCGTACCTTCATAAATTTCAGGAACTTCCTGGCGGAAGAGCTCGGAAAGGAACATACCGCTCGTGCGAGAGAGAATAACTTGTGCGCCATTTTTAGCAGAATCCGTTACATCAGCTATTACAGCCTTTACGGAACTGCCCTGCTGGAGACGTTCCTTGCCGAGCTGCTCCTTGAACGGAAGCACGCCTTCGGTCTGGCGACCAATGGAAACGATCGCGTTACGGCCTTCAATACGTACAACTTCACCATTGATGATCGAACCAATACGGCTGCGATAAGTCGCATAAACTTTATTGCGTTCCGCATCGCGGATATGCTGGATCAAATATTGCTTTGCAGTCTGGATGGCTTGACGTCCAAAGGCGGAAACAGGAACTTCCATTTCAAGGCGGTCACCAGGGAGAGCATTTTCGTTAAATTCTTTCGCTTCATCGACTAGCATGTAATGTTCGTCGAATTCTTGCACGGTTTCAGCGTCCATAGAAGGATCGACGTCCGGATAATCATCCACAACATCCACGAGGAGCGTGACT
This sequence comes from Fibrobacteraceae bacterium, assembly GCA_023231365.1. Lineage (GTDB taxonomy): Bacteria > Fibrobacterota > Fibrobacteria > Fibrobacterales > Fibrobacteraceae > Hallerella. The sequence goes on from JALNVO010000238.1 coordinate 1,906, forward strand.
CGGACTTCTCCTGATTCCTCAATGCTTACTTCAAAATGTTTGTCAATGTTCAAATACTTGCGGGCCGCAGTTATCAGAGCTTGTTTCAAAGACTCTTCAACAATCGCATCATCGATGTTCTTGCAGTCCACCACCGCCTTAAACGCTTCCAACAGATTGATTTTTGGTTCCTTTTTCTTCGTCATAAGAGCCTTTTTTTAGAATTGAACTTCCACCTTGACAGAAAGGATCTCGGACCTAGGAACCAAGACCGCATCTGTCACACCTTTAATAGACAGGGTCAAATTTTCTTCATCAACAGCCACAAGTTCGCCCGTAAGAGGACGTCCTTCACTCCTCGTCACCCGCACGATGCGGTTTTTGTTGCGTTCAAAATCTCGAGTAGACTTGAGGGGGCGGTCCAAACCAGGAGACGAAACTTCGAGCGTATAGGCATCCGGAATGAGCGATTCATCTGAATCGAGCGCATCCGACAAATGCTCGCTCACTAAAGCGCAATCTTCTACATCTACGCCATTTGGCTTGTCGATATAAATGCGGAGTACTTCACGCTTTCCCGCCTTGAACCTGTCACATTCGATAAGTTCTACACCGGCGGTAGCACAGGCCTGAGCTATAAGGGAATCGAGTTTTTCCCGAGTATCCAAAAACACCTCATAAAAGAAAGGTTCGTTTACATAAACGAGCCATTGCGGCAACAAATAGAGAAAAAACGGAAGATTCAGGCAAGTCCGCCGGGCAAAATCAATGCGATTTACGCACCCGATTGGAAGAAAGCGTATAATCATTCACCAAAAGCAAGGAATCCGCCAAAAGTTTAAGCTCCTCAGCCTTATCACTTGCGACTGGCATCAGGGAAAACAATTCGCGGACATCTTCTTCGGAAAAAATGACATCGCCGCCTTCGCGGACCGACCCCGGAAGCCCCGTAAGCAGCCGATAACCGTCTACGGACAATGCTTCGATTCCCGTATGGACACCAATGGCAAACGATGATGGCGACGGGCGGAGAAGATCGTGCCCCATAAAAGAATTCGGCACCCGGAGTCCCGCGAGCGAAATAATCGTCGGAGCGATATCGCTCTCAGACGAAACCGTAAAATGTTCCCTGCCTAGAGAAAGTCCAGGGCCCACAATCACAAAAGGAATCCACGTCAGATCGGAATACCCGCCCGCGTTAGTTCCCCAAAAGCCATGTCCACCTTGAGAGAAACCGTGATCCCCAAGTACGATGACGTATGTATTCGCAAACCACGGTTCCTTTGAAACTCTGTGTAGAAACGCCCCCAGTTGCAAATCCGCGCAATGCATTGCGTAGCGCAGGCGCTCCGGCGGGGAAAGCTTTTTTACAAAGTCCGGAATTCCCGGGGCAAAGGAGAACGGATAGCGGCTGCCCTGGGAAATCAAACCCGCAAGGAAAGGCTTCCCTTTTTTTGCAAGAGAATCACAAATAAATGAAGCGGAAGCGCGGAAAAATGCAGAATCGCCTTTCCAATTCTCACTATAGTGCGTGCGCCCATACCATTTGCGGAACCAGACGGAAAGATTGTCCCCTGCCGGGTCCAAAGCAGAGAAGAATTCCGCGACATAACCGGAATCCCTGAGCATCGAGGCAAAACTCGGAACATCTATTGTAGAGAGTTCCGTCGCGAGCATCCGCGTCCTATGCGGCGGGAATCCGACATGGGCCGAAAGGAGCCCCTCTACCGTAGAAGCTCCCGAAACATACATCCGCATCCAGGCTTCGCCCGTTTCTGCAAGAGAATCCAATACCGGAGTCGCCGATTCCCGCGGATCATCCGGATTGAGATAACCGACATCATAGCCCCGCCAGCTTTCCAAGAATATGACTAAAAAATTAGGGCGCTTTGCGCGGCGGGAAGAAAGGAGGGAATCCGTTTCAAAGCCCTCTTTCGGAATCCGGTAGAGAGGATAAAGAGAATCTGGATACGTCCAAATCGAAGAGTCTTCGCCTTCGATCTCCGCCCAAAACTTTCGGGAAGTATTAATACAAGCTTTGAGCGTTTCATAAGAAAGCGCCGATTCCGCCCGCTTCATCTGCCATTCCTTATAAATTACAGAAACAACCGGAGCGAGTTTGCGCATGCGCTCCGCACCCGTCCAAACCGCATTCAAGAAAAGCTCTGAGGCGATATAAACCACAAGCAAGCTCAATGCGGTAAGCGCCCAGCCTTTCCAGCTCCCCACCTTGGAGAACAACTTGCCCACCCCCCACGCAGCAAGGAACACCAATAGAAAAAGAAACGGAACGACAAAAAATTGCAGATAAGGTATGGAAGCATCTAGTGCCACATACGACGGGAACATCGCAATCAAAGAAGGATCCCTGTACGCATCGAACAAGGCGAACGTCAAGTGCGACCCCATGAACCGCTCCACCTCGTGATCCACATAAGTAAATATCA
>JALNVO010000239.1 GCA_023231365.1 Fibrobacteraceae bacterium
AACGATTATTTTTGAAGTGGAAAAGTCTAGAAGTCGTTGGCTTTCCTAGGCTTAAAGCCGATCGAGATAGTTACGTGTCTCGAGAATGCAGGTTGTAGATGGTGCCGTGTCAGAGGTAGAGAGCTTCGGCTTTAATTTGGCGAATAGTGGAACCTGCTTTTGGATAACTGCGCAGTAGGAACTTTGTATTCCAGTTTTTGTGAAAATGCTTGGTGAGCTATCATATGAAAAATAATGGTATTATAGGCTGTGGATGCAGCTTTGCTTAGCTCGCGTTTGCCTTTAAGCTTTAAGGTTTGTGCGTTGCTGTGAGGTACAACGGAAAACTTCGCCATAGAGGAAAATTTTCCGAGAAAAATTTATTTTATTTCTATGAAAATTGTTCTTTTTGCATTACTCGCCTTTGGGACTGTATTTGCTTATGCGTTTACTCCTGCTAAAACAGTTGCTTGGAATGGCTATCCAGGGGCAGTTACTTTCACTTTTGATGATGGGCTTGAGTCCCAGATTACGACTTTGAAGCCGATAATTGAGGAACTTGGAATTAAGGTTACTTTTTTTGCGACCTCCGCCTTTTATTTTGGTTCCAATAGCGCTCCTTTTGTGGCGCTTGCTCAAGCGGGCAATGAAATCGGCAATCATACGACGACTCATGCCAATTTAAGTTCGGTTACGGACGATGCGACGCTTGCGAACGAAATCACCGCTCATGCTCAAAAACTTCGCGCATTGGATGCTTCAATGGAAGCGACAACCTTCGCGACGCCTTATTGCGTGGCTAGCAGTCAAGCGTATCAAAAGATAAATGATAACCATTTTATGTCCCGGAATTGCGGCGGAAGCGGGCTCTTTTCTTGGGGGACGGAGCCGAATTGGATGCAGATGGATTCCCATTATTGGCAGTCTTCAAGTACTGTTTCTGATTTCACGAATAGCCTGACGCAGGCTGCGACCGGGAAGTGGTATGTGCAGCTCAACCACGGCGTCGGCGGTGACTGGGATGTTATTTCGGGGAATGACATTAAAACTTTGATGCAGGCTGCAAAGGATAAAAATCTCTGGATAGATACTTATCAGCGGATTGGTTCTTATTACCGCGCGAGTTTTACGATGGATAAGGCAGAAGCGGTTACGACTGATGATGGCTATACGTTGAGCTGGACTTCTCCCCATGCGCATTTTCCGAAAAGCGTCAAGCTCAGAATTAATTTGGATGTATCTTCGATTGATGACGATGTAGTTGTTTCTCAGAATGGTGTTGAAATTTCGCCTGAATCAGATGGAACATACATCATTGAATTCATGGATTTGAACCTCTCTGTTCAAAAGAAGGCGATTACTTCCCTTGGGAGTAAAAAGGTGAATTTGAATTTCAAAGTCCGCGCGGAAAAGAATGAATTTTTGGTGGATGGGCTCTCTTCTGGGAATTACACTTATAGAATTTCCGATGTCCGAGGAAAAGTGCTTGCGCAAGGTGTTTTGCCGGCAGAAAATGAGGCCCGGATTGCGCGCCCGGCATATAATGGGGTTGTCTTAGTGAGCATTATCCCTGAAAGCTCCGCTCAAAAGGCAACAACCGTGATGCTTCCTTCTTTATAGACTCTCTTGTTTTCATAACACTCCAAAAGTCGCCCTGTGAATTTTTTCACGGGGTGACTTTTTTTGTATAAGATAAAGACTCGGACAGAAATTCTGCCCGAGTCTTTATTTTACTTTAGCAAGTATTTATTTGCCTGCGAGGTATTTATTGATGCCCGCAGCCGCTTTGCGGCCTTCGCCCATAGCGAGAATTACCGTAGCCGCACCGAGTACGATATCGCCACCCGCATAGATTTTTTCGATGAAGGTCTTTTGTGTTTCGGGATCCGAGAGTTCGATGTTGCCCTTGACGTTTACCTTCAAATCCGGCGTACTCTTGCTGATGAGCGGGTTCGATCCGTTGCCGATAGCGACGAGCACCGTGTCGCATTCGACTTCAAAGGACTGGCCTTCTAGTTTTACGGGACGCGGACGGCCTTTGGCATCGGGTTCGCCTAGCTCAAAGCGGTCGACGATCATTCCGCGGACGCGGCCTTTATCGTTGCCGAGAATTTTGCTCGGGTTTTCAAGAACGCAGAATTCCACGCCTTCCGCTTGCGCGTGTGCGATTTCTTCTTTACGCGCCGGGAGCTCTGCCATACTTCTGCGGTAGAAAATCCGGACCTTTTCTGCACCGAGGCGGAGGGCCATGCGGGATGCGTCCATAGCGACGTTTCCTCCGCCGAGCACCGCTACGTTCTTGCCCTTCCAAATCGGGGTGTCTGCATGGTCGGAATCGTAAGCGCGCATCAGGTTCGCGCGGGTGAGGTATTCGTTTGCTGCAAATACGCCCACGAGGTTCTCGCCTTCGATATTCATGAAAAGCGGGAGGCCTGCGCCTGTGCCGATGAATACAGCATCGTAGCCTTCCTTGTCGAGCAGGTCCATCAGCTTTTCGGTGCGGCCGATGACGAAGTTCGTCTTGAATTCGACGTCCATTGCAGCAAGGGTTTCGATCTCCTTGTCGACGATCGCTTTTGGAAGACGAAATTCAGGAATGCCATAGCGCATTACTCCGCCGAGCTTGTGGAAAGCTTCGAAAATGGTTACAGCATGGCCTTCGCGGCGGACGTCAGCAGCAACGGCAAGACCGGCAGGGCCGGAACCGATGACGGCGACTCGCTTGCCTGTTGCGGGTTTCACGGAAGGAATTTTCACCTTGCCTTTGTTGCGTTCGTAGTCGGCGCAGAAGCGTTCCAAGCGGCCGATGGCCACAGATTTGTTTACGTCCTTGAGTGACTTGCCGACGGTGCAGCTCTTTTGGCATTGGCGTTCTTGTGGACAAACGCGCCCGCAGATAGCCGGAAGAAGTGACGTTTCCTTGATCTTTGCAATAGCCCCGTCAAAGTCTCCCTTGGCGATGTAGGCAATAAATTCAGGAATGGAGATGTGCACTGGGCAGCCATCCATACAGAATGGCTTCTTGCAGTGGAGGCAACGCTGTGCTTCGAGTACGGCCTGTGCTTCGGAATAGCCGCAGGCGACTTCTTCCATAGAGCGGGCGCGGTAGCATGCGTCGAGTTCCGGCATACATTGGGAAGGTATTGCCAGGCGGTCCTTCATTGTGAGTGTGCTAAGGCCCTTGGCCTCAAGTTTTTCGAGTTCAGTCTTTGCAGCTTCGTCCAGTTTTTTTGAATTATCGTGTTCGGACATCTTACTTGCCCTCCGGCTTTTTCTCGTTGAACATTTTATCGATATTGCAGTTGTGGCCATCCTTTTCGCCGAATTTGTGGACCGCTTCCTGTTCTTCGGGTTTGTAAGCGGACATGCGCTGCATCATATTGTCCCAATCGACTTCATGTCCATCAAATTCTGGGCCGTCCACGCAGACGAATTTTGTTTTCCCGCCGATGCTTACGCGACAACCGCCGCACATTCCGGTGCCGTCCACCATAATGCTGTTGAGGCTTACGATGGTTTTTACGCCGTAAGGCTTGGTTGTGAGAGCGCAGAATTTCATCATAATCGGAGGTCCGATAGCGATGACCATATCCGGTTTTTCGTTCGGGTCTTCGCAAAGTTCTTTCAGGGGAACGGTGACGACTCCTTGGCGTCCGCAGGAACCATCGTCCGTCATCAAAATGATCTTGTCTGCAAGGCGGGTCATTTCTTCGCGCATGAGGAAGAGACTTTCATTGCGGGCTCCCATAATCACGGTGACTTGATTGCCGGCTTCTTTGAGAGCTTTGACTATCGGGTACATCGGAGCGATGCCGACACCGCCGCAAACACAGACGACTTTGCCAAACTTCTCGATATGCGTAGGGCTTCCGAGAGGACCCACTAGTACAGGGACATCGTCGCCGATATTAAATGTGGAAAGTTCTTTGGTTGTTTTTCCGACAGTCTGGAAAATAATGGTGATGGAACCTTCTTTTGTGTCCGCATCAGCGATAGTTAGCGGAATGCGTTCTCCTAAATCTTTATTTGTCTGGAGAATGATAAATTGGCCGGCTTTGCGCTCGCTCGCGATAAGGGGAGCTTCGAGGCGCATCATGAAGACGGCGGGAGACATTTGCTTTTTATAGAGGATCTTTGCCATAATACGCCAAAGCTACATTTTTGAGGGTTTACGCGATAAAATTATTTCGCGTTTTATTAAAGGATACCTCTAAAAATTCATTTTTATGACGAGAAGCCGGTTCCCTTGGGGGAACGTCAGGATTCGAAGAGCCGGACTCTGGGCCGGCCCCGCAGGGGTGAGGATGGAACAACGTGACACCGCAACAACGAGAAGCCGGTTCCCTTGG
>JALNVO010000240.1 GCA_023231365.1 Fibrobacteraceae bacterium
ACGGCAAAATACATATTTTCCAAACTTCCCGAACGGAAATGAGAAAGCAAGGAAGAATCTTGCCCTTCAAATAAAGAAGCGGCGTTCAAAACAGACGTATTTCCCCAATAAGTACGGGATGAGGCTTGTTCGGACCAGAAATTTTTCCCATTATTCACGTAAAGTCCGGAAACATTCACTCCAACTTTACCAAAAGAACCTTTTACGTATGGCTGGATATTAAAAGCAATGCCACTCTCGCGATCCAAAACAGTATCGTACCAATCCCTAATTATTTGAGCTTTCTTTGTCGCATAATATTCCGAAATAGTATCCACATTGAGACCATCAGTAGTTGTAAATGTATTCTGTTGGGTAAGCGTATAGGAATATGTCGTATCTACAACTTGAACAGAATCCAAGGTGTAATTCCACCGGGAATAAGCCACTTCACCATTTGCGCCAAACTGAACAGGCAAATCGCTCAAAAGTTCCTTAGAATCAAATCCAAGGATGCCGGAACTCACATAGTTGTCTTCATAATAATAATTAGTGCCGGGACTGCGCGCACGGGTGCTTAATTCCCTGTCAAACGTAGAAACAAAGTTTCCGCCCAAAGTAACACCATAAGCAGAAACCCCCGCATTGGCGGCCAACATATACCGATCGCTCCAATCAAAATCAAAGAATACTTGATCCGCTTTTTTAGCAATGTTGCGAATGCGCGCAGCAGTACCCTGAGCGTAAATATCCGAAAGAAGGCCGATTTTACCACTGTGATATTCGACATTCAATCCCTGCAAAAGGCGATTCGTCGAAGTATCCAAATTCCGCATAGCAAGGGCATCTTTACGGCGGGATGCAAAAATTTCAGGTTCTTGCAAGACAACATCTTCAGGAACATAAAGAGTAAGGGGCGTATAGCCGACCCTCATATATCCCAAATTAAAAAGAAGGTGCTTATCCAAAATCAATCCATCATAAGAGAACCAATGCCCGATAACGGGGTTGACGGATTCTTCATATCCAGATTGCCAATCCTTGTGCAAACGGACTTCGACACGGGCTTCCGTTTCTGAGCTAGGACGTGCGGTCAAAACCAAATTTGCATCCGTATACGCTTGCGTTTCCCGCGATGGGGATTGATCTGCTAATTGATCCGAGGAAAGCGTTGAAACAAGAACGCCGGCTTTGGCGGTTCCGCCTATGCGAAATCCGAGGACAGCGGCATTTATGGAATCCAATTTATCCAAGAGACTGCGCTGGCGGACAACCACCGAAGAATCCGTTGCGGCAGAGGCTATCGAAAAAATGGAAAGAGCCAAAAGCAATGATGTTCTAAAAGCCATAGGGAATTTGTCCTTATTCAAATTCATCGTGCGCCTCGCTTAAAAGCCCACATTAATCGTGGCTTCGACAATAGTTTGAGTGAAAGAATGCTTATATGAAGTCTCATCTGCATCCAAAATTGCATAATTCAAATTAGCACCCGTTCCAGAACTCACATTATAAGAGTTTTCAACAGAAAGAATTCCATAATTCAAAGAGAGCCAGGCATCGCTCGCCAAAGAATAGTCCAAACCAACCATCCATTGCATCTGCTTGCCTTTGACTAAGGGAACTTCATAACCAGCTCCACCTTTCGTAAGAGAGGCAAAATCATCCAACGTCATATTAATGTATTGCCAGCCAGCACTAACACCAAGTCTTGGCAAATATTGCCAATAAAATCCGGCATTGAAGAAATCGCACTTGAGTTCGCCCGATCCAAGAGAATCAGTACCTTCCATGCCCATCTTCCGGCTTGAGTGCTTATAGCTGCCAGAGATTTCCAACGGCAACTTAAATCCAAGCATTTTGAGGATATCCCATTTTGCACCAGCACCATATTCAAGGTATTCCGCCTTGTCAAAAACCGATTCTGCCTTCACCTGCTGGAAGGAGTTGAACAAGAGCTTAACTTCGGCAAAATCGTTGAAGCCCGCAGTAATGCCAGTTTGAAAACCCGTGCGGTTTGAAGTCGCAAGTCCATTCGGGAGCGAAAGCTGTAAAGCAGGATCACTCATTGAATTGATCAAATCCAATTCACTACGAGTGTAGACAAGCGAAGTCCAAGAATTTTTTGAATAAGGAGCTATGACATAGCTCCTTGTCTCGCCATTCGCAAAGCCGGCATCATCGGTAGCAAGTGTTGTTGCCGCAGGTGAAAACTTCGGAGTAAAATGATAAAGAGCACCAAAAGTTGAGTACAAGGGAGCATTGACTCCATATTTGGAAACGGTACCATCACGGTCCGTATTCAAAATACGCTGAGCAAAGAATTGCGGAGACTGAGCCAAGTTGTTGAACCAATTGCTGTCATTCATAATATAATTGCCAGTAAATTGGACTTTCCATGTATTACCGCTTTTGTAGCCAACATCCAAAGTTGCGAGAACTGCATTTCCGTTCAAGACGTCCTTTTCTGCAAGGTATGTAGAATCCGTAACGGCAACACTATGATAAACATCGTCTGAAGAACGAGCATATTCGGCGGTCAAATCCAATATTAAATCAGGATTGCTTAAAATGCCCGCGACATCGCCACCAACCCTAACACCTGTAACGAAAGTCCGTTGAGGAACGGAGTCTAGCCAATTGATTGATTGCAAGACATATTCAGTCTCCAATCCGTTAGTTGTCTGATCCGAATGACGATAAGTGTAGGAATAAGATCTCTTATCATCAAAAATGAACATTTGCGTAACGCCCAAGAGTAAATTTTTATTCATGGGAAGCCATTCGATGTTTCCGCTCAAAAGCCATTTGTCCATATTGGCAGACTGAGAAGCCCCCGATACGGAATCATTCGGGAGAATATTGCCATTCGCACCCGAAAAATCAAGTACTTGCACACGGCGCAAGCGGGCTCCAATAGCTTCTGCACGGATTTCTCCAGCTTTTTCACCTAAAAAATGCCGATATTGTAAATTAGCGCCTTCTAAGTTGCGCTCTTCGCCATTCAATTGTGCTTCATTACGAGCCATTAGGCGTTCCCGAGAAAAAATCTGCGGTTCGTACATCACTTGCACATCAGGAGCATTCAAAGTCAATGGACTATAACGCTGCCTGAAATCACCTACGACCCAATAAAAGTCATTTCCAATATTTCCTTCGAGGTTCATCCAACCGACGCCGATTGTTTTGGAGGCCGCAGAAAAATAATCCTGCATACCGGCTTCTAGGCGAAGCATCACATTGGCCCGGACAAATTCCCAAGGGCGGAAATGGAAATCCAAATCGGCAGAAACAAACTCATCGCGTTCCACATCAGGCATCGTAGAAGAGGAGTCCACATTCTTTTGATCCGAATCATAATAAGAGCCCAAATATACCGCACGGATATTGCCACCGACTTGAATGCCGCGCTTGGATTCAATGGTGTCAATTTTTCCATTAATAAGAGCTTGATTCGTTTTCAACTCAGAGGCCGCAAAAGCCGCAGAACCGATCAAAAGCAAAGAAAAAAGAATTTTTTGCATCATAAGCGAACCTCTTAGAACCACATCTTTGTTTCAGCAGACACATAATGAGCGTGCCAATCATTATCCGACAAGTTCTTGTCAGTATGCGTGGCCCATTTATAACGGACATGCAAGCCGGCACGAGCCGTAAAATCCCAGTCAAAACCAAGGCCGACAGCAGTCTGTAAATAATCAATCGGGGCATATTTGAAATAAGAAGACGAGCTGAGAATTTTATAATAGTCAGAATTCTGGCTAATTCCTGTTGCAGAGGTCGTAACCGTATAGGCATTCTTAGCCTGCCACGTTTCAAGGCCCAAACAGCCCACCATGTGGAATGTAGGCGTTACAGCAACAGCAGGTTCAAACTGACCATAGAAGCTCCATAGAAGCATATCTTTCTGCGAACCGCTATAAGCAATTGGAGCTATCGTCTTCGAAATGCCGGAAAGAGAAGTATAGACTTGCATCATAACATTGCGGTCCGTATTAAACCAATGCCCAATGTCATAGCCCCCTTCAAAGGACAAATAAGAAGACCATTTAGTGTGCGCAGGAACAGTCTTATTCCGCAACTGATTTCCATTCTCGTATGGGACGAATGATTCCCACAATTCCCATGTTCCCCCGTAAAGACCGCCTTTCTGGCGATACATCTTGCGCTGGCTAGTCAAAACGCCGGCACGGCTTACATAGCCATTAGAATTGTAGTTTCCCGAATCAGCCCAGAATAAAGCATTGAACTTGGTCCAAGAGTTGGTGCTTTCCCACATATTGCGCCCATTCAAACGATAGTTGAAGAGAAGG
>JALNVO010000241.1 GCA_023231365.1 Fibrobacteraceae bacterium
AGGCTCTGGGTCGTTCCAATCATCGGATTATGCCGCGGAGTGCTCACATTGATATTCGTATAAGCCGCGCCATCGTAATCGCCGATAGCCGTCACCAGCGGGCCGCCCGGCACGCTTACAATGTCGAGCGGGACTGTTTCTTCAATGCCTTTTGACTGGAACTTCCAGAGAGGAACCGCCGCGCTGATATCGTCCGTCTGGAAAACTCCGTTGCCGGAAGTCACCCATGCTTTTTTCGTATCGAAAGGATCGAATTCGATGGATCCCGCCCAATGGATGGCATTCCCGTGGATCCAGGCGTTTCCGTTGGCATCTATGTTAACGCCCGCATTATATCCTTGCCCATGCTTCCAAGTAGCGCCGCCATCCGTTGTCACATAGATCCGGTCTCCCCAGCCGTTGGTGCTGTCCGCATAGAGATGGCGACCGCCGTAATAGCAAAGGGTCGTTGCGATAATATGTTTTGCGTCATTGGGGTCGATGGAAATGCCTCCAAAACCGTTAGAAGCTCCTTGGCCTCCGTTGCCCATGCGGTCTGTAGTGCTGCCATCCTGATAGGGCGTAATGTTTGCCCAGGTAGCACTTGCAACGTTGTATGTATAGATGGCGCCTTGCGAAACATTCATCGGACCTTCAGAATTTGAATAGGTCAAAAAGAGCTTGCCGTCTGCGATTTTCATGCGATTCGGCATTAAACTAGAGGGACCTCCCGAAATGAGGGCCCAAGTAGCGCCTCCGTCCTTGCTTACATACAAATTGTCAGCCGTCGCCGAAATTCCCATATAGATAACTGCCGTTCGACCGTCCGAAAGTTTTCCCTGCGATGCATCAAAAACGACAAAGCTGATGCCGTTTACATTGTTGAGGCTGTTTCCCGTAGCGGAGGAAAGTGCCACTTTGTATGCGTTCGACCATGTTTTGCCATAGTCCGTGCTCTTGTAAAGGCCTTTGGTACGGCTGCCGCAAAAAAGCACGTTCGGCATATTCGGGTCCACGGCGAGCTTTTCGCCTGTCTGGCGTCCCATTCCATTTCCGTGGGCGAGAAATTCCACATGCGTCGTGTCGAACGTATCGCCGTAATCGTCGGAGCGGAAAATTGCAGTGAGACCGTTGCTGTTGTAACCCGTGCCTGCAAGCACATAGAGCTTTGCCGGATTCTGCGGATCTATCGCAAAGCTTTCTGCGCCATAGAGCCCCTTGTCATTTTCGGAAAGGAAGTCCATCAGGGGAATCCAGCGGGAAGTTGTCGCATTCCAGCGGTACACTCCGCCCACGTCGGTGCGCGCATAGACCAGATTCTCTACGGCCGGATGTGGGAGCACCGCACTCACAAAACCGCCGCCTTCAAAGCGGACATTGCCCCAGACATACGGTTCGGCATAAGATGCTGCAGCTAAAGTTGCCAAAGCCCAAAACAATACTTTCTTCATATTTCCTCTGGAGCAAAATTCAATGTACCATTACAACAACCAAGCTTAGGCTAAAATATACTCAGCGGGTTCTCAAAGGCTCAAGATCCCGTCGATTGCCAAATTTTTTATTGAAATTTTTTTAGCAAGAAAAAAAAGTAGACGTATCCCGCCCTTACTTTGTAAAAAGCGAAAATGAGTTTTATTTACGGGCTAAAATCGGGGAAATAGAATCAAGCGATCCGGGACATTTCCCAAGGACAAGTGCGTATGGATGAAACGGTCTCTTCCGGGATGCGAATGATGCCTGCGAGCAACAAAAGAAAGACTATGAATGGGGTGATCCGGCGTTCTTTTTTTTCAATGCCTTGAGCATGGACAGCCGTTCGCCCAGTTGCTTTTCTTTGCCGAATTCCGTCGGCGTGTAGAATTCCGTTCCCGCTAGTTCCTTGGGCAGGTGTTCCTGTGCGGAATAGGCTCCCGGGCTGTCGTGGTCATATTCGTATCCGCGGCCATAGCCGAGCTGTTTGCCCACTGAAGTTACGGAGTTGCGGAATGCCCGCGGAACGGGCAGGGTTCCTGTTCTTTCAATTATCGCATCGGCTTTCATCCCGGCGATCTCCAAGCTGTTGCTTTTGGGAGCGAGGGCGAGGTACACGACCACTTCGTCAAGGCCTATCAAGCCTTCGGGGATGCCCATAAAATCAAAGGCTTCCCTTGCCGCGGTTGCAAGCAAAAGTGCGTTTGGATCGGCAAGGCCGATGTCCTCCATTGCCATCCGCATTAATCGGCGAATGAGGAATCTAGGGTCTTCTCCGCCTTTGAGCATCCGGTGCAGCCAATAGAGGGCCGCATCAGGGTCGCTGCCTCTTACGGATTTATGGAGTGCAGAAATTAAGTTGTAATGTTCTTCGCTCGATTTATCGTAGCGGAGCGGTTTCTTGTACTGTATGCTTTCAAGAAGCTTCTCGTCAATAATTTTGCTGTCGCCTAGGTTTCCTGCAATCCATTCGATCTGATTCAGCAAAAAGCGCGCGTCTCCATCGGCCTGTGCCACAATCTTTTGTACAATTTCATCTGAAATTTCTACGTCGGTCTTAAGGAGGCCGCGCGGGTGTTCTTTGAGTGCGGAAATAAGTAACTTTGAAAGGGCTTCGGGCGAGAGTGGTGCGAATAAAATAAGCTGGCAGCGGGAGAGCAGCGCTGAATTCACCTCGAATCCGGGGTTTTCCGTTGTCGCACCGATAAGCGTTACCGTTCCGTTTTCGACAGCTTTCAGCAAAGCGTCCTGCTGGCCTTTATTGAAACGGTGAATTTCGTCTATAAAGAGAATTGTGCCGAGCCCTAAGTCTTGGTTTGTCTTGGCTTCTGCGAGTACGGCTTTTACATCCTTTACTCCGCTTTCGGCGGCGGAGAGCGCTACAAATTGCTTGGCTGTGTGCTCTTTAATCACGTTCGCAAGACTAGTCTTTCCGCAGCCCGGAGGTCCCCAGAAAATCATACTCGGTACGTTGTCGCCTTCAATACTCTGGCGGAGCATACTTTGCGGGCCAAGGATTTTACCTTGCCCGAAAAGTTCGTCAAGTGTTTGCGGGCGCAGCCTTTCGGCGAGCGGGACTGTCGGTTTTTCCATCATTAGGCTTTGGGTTCTGAATTGAAAAATGTCTTCATCAGTTTTGGAGGAAGTTCCCGGCAGGGCTTGTCGTGGTACGTAAAGATGTGCGTTGTCGAGCCCTTGGTGCGGAGTTCTCCGTTTACGGTTACTTCATAGAAGAATTTAAAACGCAGACGGTCAATGCGGCCGAAGGTAACGTGAACATCGGCGAAGTCTCCATATCGGCAGGGCTTTATGTACTCTACTTCCAGCGAAAGGAGCGGGCTGTGGTAGCCGGCGTCTTCGATTTCCGAAAAGGGAACTCCATGTACGCGCATAATTTCTGTGCGGGCTTGTTCAAACCATACGGGATAAACAGCGTGGTGTACGATAGCCATTGCATCTGTTTCCGCATAGCGGACTTCGATCCGGGCGGTATGATCTAGAGGACTTACTGCAATTTCCATATCTTAAAAATGATTCCTTCGAAAAATAAGTAAATAGCTCAGTTTTTAATCATTGTTGGATTTAACGCAAAATAATGAAATTTCAGATAGAAAATAGCCATGCAATTGCGTAAAAACGGTCTTCCATAGTTGGTTTAAATGTAGTTTCTTGTGCGCTAGCTACCGCCATACTATCCCTGTTCGGGAGGCGCCGTTCCTGCACCTTCCCCGAAAAAGATAGATTAATTTTTTTGATGCCTCTAAAAATTGGTTTACGATCACAAAATGGACCGAGACTGTACAATTTTTCCAAGGTCGGTGATTTATGAATAAAATCCGGTGCGTGGCTTGTATTTGTCTAACGCCCCTTCTCGGGGCCTGCGGAAACGAGTCCGCAGTGGATTATTTCGATAACGGAGCAATCTTTACGGACGTCGGAACTGCCGTCGGAGCCTGCGAAAGCAGAAACGTCATCCTCATGATTTGCGATGGCTGCGGTTACAACCAGATCGCGGCGGCAGATCTGTATGAAAACGGGAGCCTCCATTCGGAGTCCTACGATCTCTTTCCGGTCGTCGTCCCCATGAGTACTTGGTCCCTCTCAGGAAACGTCTATGACCCGCAAAAGGCCAAAAATGACCCGAAATGGGTTCTAGACAAGCCCACGGATTCGGGCGCGAGTGCCACCGCCTTTGCTACGGGGACAAAAACCACCAATGGAAAAATAGGGATGGACGAAAACGGCAACGCCCTTGTCAACCTCACGGAAAAAGCGATCCAGGCGGGAAAAACCGCGGGGGTCGTCTCTACCATGCCCTTCTCCCATGCGACGCCG
>JALNVO010000242.1 GCA_023231365.1 Fibrobacteraceae bacterium
AGTTCGGGTTCTATTGGCTACCGCCGCTTGGGCCGCAGCTTCCAGTATTTTGGTGCAGAACTCCAGTGGGGTATTGTGCCGAATACGTTCTACTTGCTTCCGCTCTTCTTTGATGCCGGCAATGTATTTGGAAAGCGCTATGATCCGGATGAAAAAGTTTCGAGGAGTCAGCCCAATCCTCTTACGGAATGGGATCCGTCTTCGCTCAAGCGCGATTTCGGCTTCGGTTTCCGGGTAGTGGTTCCGATGCTCGGCATTATCGGTTTTGATTTTGCTTGGCCTTTGGATCCGGGCGAGAGTTACTCCGGACTCCAGAAGACGAGCGTCGGTTCCATGGAATTCAACTTTGTCATTGGACAGGGATTCTGATGGAGACCTGTAAAAATGGCTTTTGTGCCTCCGCATTTGTTCATGCAACTCGGCAATGGGTATTCAAGGCTTGCTGCTTTCCTTTTGGGGAGGGATCTTTCCTTGGTCTCTGGAAATTTTTGCCGTTTTGCTACAGGAAAGAGGCATAACCTCTTGATCGGCTTTCTAATTTGTCCCAACGGTTATTTCCCCGACCTCAATCGGGATAAAATAATGGGATGAATTTCCTTTTCGTTTTATAAAGTAATCTTTAGAGGCGTCTTGATATGAAAACAAACTCTTTTCTTTTTCGTATTTTATTCTCTCTGCTGTTACTTTGTGCGTTCAGCGTTGCAGAGGATGGACTCCGCATTGCCCATGTGGATTCCAAACTTATTTTTAATGCTTACAAGGGCACGAAAAAGGCCCAAGAAGAATATGACCGCCAGGTGGCGAAGTGGGAACAGCAGGCGAACCTTCTTCAGAAGGAACTTGCGGCTATCAAGGAAAAGCTCGATAAGCAGTCCCTGATGCTTTCCGATGAGAAAAAGAAGGAACTTGAGGCGGATTACGCGAAAAAAGATACGGAACTCAAGGATTTTATCGACCGCGTCTATGGCCGGACAGGGGAACTCATCACGGAAAATGAAAAGGTCAGCGCTCCGATTATTCAGCTTATTAAAAAAGCTGTGAATGAGATTGCCCTCCAGGAAGGTTACGATATGGTTGTTGACCGGGCGACGGGAGCTGTGTTGTTCTGGAAGGACGAAAACGATCTTACGCAGAAAGTGATCGACTACTTGAATGCGAGATGAGGTTTAGAGGTACCCTTTAGTTAGAAGGCCCTATATTCCCGGACAAGTTTTCAAGATCGAGGCTACTGCAATCGTGCAGGGATGTTCGCGTGTGTTTTTTGCCTCCTTCGTTAGGATTTGTTCTTTTTGATATGCGGCTTTTGGCGAAGGAGAATGTGTCGGTCGGAGGTGTAGTGAGGCGAATTGATGGGTGCGTTTACAAAGCCGCATTGGATTTTTCGGACGGTCTTTTTGAGAGGAAGGAGCAGATTCGTTGCGTGTTGGTAAAATTATGGAGGCTTTGTCTTTATGGGGTGTGAAAAGCCTTTCTTGTCGGGTTTGCCGGTTGCAAGCTTTGGAATGATGCCGCATCATAATTCAGTACCTTTTCAAAATTTTACGGATCTGATAGGAGCGAAATCGATCGCAAAAACGTCTATATGATA
This sequence comes from Fibrobacteraceae bacterium, assembly GCA_023231365.1. GTDB lineage: Bacteria > Fibrobacterota > Fibrobacteria > Fibrobacterales > Fibrobacteraceae > Hallerella. The sequence goes on from JALNVO010000242.1 coordinate 1,589, forward strand.
GATAGGGCATTCTGCTCTTTTGCATTTTTCCGCTTTTGCGGGAAGGATTCCTATGGATAGGAAAACGATGAATCAGTCAAGGACGCCCCAGGAAATTCTGAATCGGATGGACTTGCAGAAGTTGCGCGCGCTCAAGCGATTGAAGAAAGCGGATGAGATCGCGGAGATGTTCCGCAGATGTGTTCCCGGATTCAAGGAGGCCCGAGAATTGGGTGCAGGTACTGCTTCAGTGAAAGGAAAAAACACATAAGACGCATGGTGGTTGTTTTTAGAACGCTCTCTGAGATTTTGTTTTTTCCGAACTTTGTCTATGGTAACCTTTAAATATTCATTTACTACAAAAATGGCTGTGTCTCGTTTTGAGTGCATCCTATGGTGTTGCTGATTTTCCGATGGAACCATTATGTGATGCTGTACCAAGGCTTTTTCATTATCCTGCCGAGTTCCCTCGCGGGCTCGAATCTCGACTTCAGCAACCATAACCAAGCTTCACCCTAGGCGCCAGATCCCTGATACAGGACTTATGCTTGAAAAAGTACAGGTGGTATCATTCCTTCTCGACGGAGTTCGTAGGCCGGATAGGTGTTTTGTCCTTGCTATCGACGCTTAGCGGAAACTTCGAGTCGAGAGAAAAATTGATGTGGATGTCCAGACGCTTTTTGACCACATTGAATTCTACGGAGACGACCTTCTATGGCTGGGCTACGTCTAGGGTGAGAGGGATCAATCTTAATGTTTAGAAGTTTCCCAAAGGAATTAATAGATTATTTTTGTAGCGTGTAAAGAATTTTGTTGCTGATTACCTTGAAGCGGATGATGGATTACTTTATACTAAAACGGACGTTTTGCTTGAAATCTGTTATAAATGGAGGAACGATATTGTATGAGAAAAAATATTTTTGTATTGCTTTTTTCAATGCTTTTTATTTGTGCATGTGGTACAAGTAGCTCTGGTAGTGATGATTCGCTTGATTTGAAATCTTCCGCTGACGGATGGGAACTCTCTTCAAGTAACGTATCTTGCTCAAGTAACGAATTCGGATTTAGCAGTTCGTCCTTTGCGCTCAGTTCCAGTGAAGCTTTTTTTGAGGATGAGAGAGACCATAATGTATATAAAATAACAACAATTGGAACTCAGACGTGGATGGCGGAAAATTTAAGGTATGAGGTGGAAAACAGTGCTTGCTATGCTTCTAGTGCAGATTCCTGTAAAAAATATGGGCGGAATTATACATGGTGTGACGCAATGAATGTAAGCTCGGTATATCAGTATTCTTATTTCGGATATTATATGGTGCGCCCGCATCAAGGCATTTGTCCGGTCGGGTGGCATGTTCCTGATTCTACGGAATGGAATCTATTGATGTCATATGTTGATGATAAAAATGGTGGAGAATCCGTAGGCAATAGCTTGAAATCGAAGACTGGCTGGGCTGAAGGTCTTGCCGGTTCAGATATGTTTGGATTCAGTGCGATTGCTGCCGCATCGGTAAGTGCTTACAGTCAATTTAATGAAAACTATACTACATTCATTAGTAGTTCCGACTATTCCGGTTCCACAGGGTTCCATGCGTATCAGCTAAGTGATGATATGGAAGCGTTTGGGCAAAGTAAAGGAGATACTTATTATTTCTATTTGCGTTGCCTCAAGGATGAATGATTTTTAGCCAAAAGAAACCCGTGCTCTGCGAGGGGTTTCCGTATTCTATAGCTATGCTTGGAGTATAGTAAAATTCCGGGTGATGGATGGAGAGGTCCGCTTTTATGTCCGCGAGGGGTGATCTGGCGTCTTTGCAAATGGAAACACGGATAATTCAGGGTAACGTCCAGAAGGATCACGTCCTCTTGGTTCTTGAAATACCACCGAATCAGAGCGTGAGCTTTGTGGTCAGCTTCTTGAAAGGCCGGAGCGCAATAAAGATATTCGAACGTCACACAAGCTTCTTTCAAGGAATAGACTCGTTTCAGGCGCTCGTTCAACCGAAACGCCAAGAACTGCAAGGCAGAGAAAAGACTAGAAGTCAAACCCCCTTTTCACTTTTTTCGAAGTAGTTGCAAAAATACAGGTTGCAAAAAAGCTACTAAAATTTAAATAAAATAAAATTTAAAACTGAAAGTACCCTGAAAAATATTTTAAATTGAATTTGAATCCAGAAGTTATTTTCTTCAATGGAGTTCAAGATGACCTTCTTGCAATCAAGACGAAACGACTCGGAGCAAAACAATACAGAAAGCAATGCGGTTGCCCTTGCGGACTATTCCGCAAATAGTGTCAATTTGCAAAAGAAGGCCGACTTGACAGGGACCGCGCAACGCAAGCCGAATCTTACGGGACTTCCCGACAGCCTAAAAAGCGGCGTAGAAAACCTTTCCGGCTATTCGATGGATAACGTACGCGTACACTACAACTCCTCCAAACCCGCCACCGTACAAGCGCTCGCTTATACACAAGGAACTGATATTCATGTGGCCCCCGGGCAGGAACAGCACCTGCCCCACGAGGCGTGGCACGTAGCGCAACAGATGGCTGGCCGGGTACAGCCGACAACAAACGTCAATGGGATGCCGGTAAATGACAATGCGGGTCTTGAACACGAAGCGGACGTTATGGGGACGAGGGCGGTGCAAAGAAAGTGTGAATTTGTACAAGCGGAGAATACGAAAGAAAATGGGGGGAGGGAGGTTGGTAA
>JALNVO010000243.1 GCA_023231365.1 Fibrobacteraceae bacterium
GACAGTGCGAAGGCCAAGGCGAAAGTCGAAGAGATCACGATCTGGAGCATGGACGATGAATCCGTTCACGGAAAGGAATTCTTCCGAGTCGGTTTCGGCCGCGCCGTGCGCGAAGGGCTGCTTTCGGATTACAAGGTGCTGATCCTTACCGTGAGCGAAACGGACCTGCCGGAATCCATCAAGGCGGATGTCAGGAATTCGGACAAGAAGGAGATCGATTACGATGTGGCGACCAAGCTCGCGGGCTGCGTGAACGCGCTTTCCAAAAACATTCTCGGCGATGATGGAATGACCCGGAAGGCGGACCCGGGGCCGATGAAGCGGGCGCTCGCCTTTTGTTCCGCGATAGGGAAGGAGAACCTGCCGGGGACATCGAAGAATGTGGCGGCGTCTTTCCCCGTGATCTCGGATCATCTGCTCGAAGGGACTTCCAAAAACACGGTGCGCGTGGAAGCCCGCCATATCGACGGCTCCATGGACAGTTCCGTCCGCGATGAAATCATATCCTGGCTCAAGGAGGATGCCCCGCAGGGAACCTGCCGCGTGGTGAGCAACGTCCGCTGCCTTTCCGAAGGCGTGGACGTGCCCGCTCTGGACGCCGTTCTTTTCCTCGACCCGCGGAATTCCGAAGTGGATATCGTGCAGAGCGTGGGCCGCGTCATGCGTACGTTCGGAAAGGGGAGCGACAGTGAAAAACGGTACGGCTATATCGTCATCCCCGTCGTGATTCCCGACGATATGTCCGCGACGGAAGCGATGGAGGACAATGAGCGCTTCAAGCCCGTCTGGAAGGTGCTCAACGCCCTCCGCGCCCATGACGAGGAATTCAACGCGCAGGTGAACGCCATTCATCTGAACAGGGACAAAGGTTCGACCAAGGTCGTCGTCGTCGCGCCGGGGAACCCCGACGGCCCTTACAATCAGGGCAAGGGTACCGGCAAGGCTTCGGATAAAGCCTTGGAACAGCTCGCCCTCAACTTCGGGGAACTCAAGGACGGCATCTACGCGAAGCTCGTCGAAAAAGTGGGCGACCGCTTTTATTGGGAGAACTGGGCGAAGACGGTCGGCGAGATCGCCAGGAACTTCATTGTTCGGATTACGGAGCAAGTGAAGAAATCGGGCCCGCACAGGCAGGCGTTCGAGGAATTCGTGGGCGGCCTCCGGAAAAACATAAACCCGACGATCAGCGATGAAAGCGCGATCGAGATGCTCGCCCAGCATCTGATAACGCGCCCCGTATTTGACGCCCTTTTTAAGGAATATTCGTTTGTCACCAATAATTCGGTGAGCCGCGCGATGCAGAAGATGGTGGATCTCTTGCAAGGGGAAGGCGCGGAAAAGGATACGGCGGAACTTGAAAAATTCTACGAATCCGTGCGGATCAACGTGGGTAGTATTGACAATCTGGAAGGCAAGCAGACCGTCATAAAGACTTTGTACGAAAAGTTCTTCAAGGGCGCGTTCCCCCTCACGATCGAAAAGCTGGGCATCGTCTACACCCCGGTGGAAATCGTCGATTTCATCATCCGGAGCGTCGAAGCGGTGCTGAAAAAGGAATTCGGACGCTCCCTCACCGACGAGGGCGTGCACATCCTCGACCCCTTCACCGGCACGGGCACATTCATCACGCGGCTTTTGCAGAGCGGGCTCATCAAACCCGAGGACATGGAACGCAAATACAAAAAGGAAATTCACTGCAACGAACTTGTATTACTTGCGTATTACATTGCGGACGTGAACATCGAAAGCGTATTCCACAGCCTCACGCACCGCAAAACCTACCTCCCTTACGAAGGCATTTGCCTCACGGACACCTTCGAACTCAACGAAGAGGGCGAGAACGACATATTCAGCAAGGTCTTCGAGGAGAACTCCAAGGCCGTGCTCGCCCAGAAAAAGGCCCCGCTCAAGGTCATCATGGGGAACCCGCCCTATTCCGTAGGGCAGAAGAGCGCCAATGACAACGCCCAGAACCAGCATTACCCGGTGCTCGATTCCCGCATCGCCGAAACGTATGCGGCAGGCTCGGATGCGACCAACAAGAATGCCCTCTACGACAGCTATATCAAGGCTTTCCGCTGGGCGAGTGACCGTCTCTCCAAAGACGGCGGAGTCATCGCCTTCGTTTCCAACGGGGCATGGATCGACGGCAATGCGACGGGGGGCTTCCGGAAGTGCCTGCAATCGGAATTCGACAAGATCTATGTTTTCAACTTGAGAGGGAATTGCCGGACTGCTGGGGAATTACGACGGAAGGAAGGAGACGGTGTTTTCGGATTAGGCAGCCGCACGCCCATCGCCATCACGGTGCTCGTGAGGAAAATGAGGGAAAAAGATGATTAGTAAAGAAGAAGTTCTGGCTTTATTAAGCAGTCTGGAATCGTCCCGTGTGGAACGAACCATCTCAACAACGAATACGGATAAATTCGGAGAAGCCATCTGTGCATTTTGCAATGATTTGCCTGGAACAGGGAAACCGGGTTACTTAATGATCGGAGCAAATGATAAAGACGGCTCATTTTGCGGCTTAAAAGTCACGGATACTCTCATAAAAAATATTGCAGCCATTCGAACGGATGGAAATATTATTCCACAACCAGCGATGTCTGTCGAAAAATACTCCTTTTTGGAAGGCGATGTCCTTGTTATAGAGGTTCAGCCTTCACCTTTTCCTCCCGTACGATATAAAGGCCGCATCTGGGTTCGTATTGGTCCTAGACGGGGATTTGCTAACGAAGCGGAAGAACGAATTCTTATAGAAAAACGCATCGCGCAATCATCAACATTCGACGCATTGCCATGTCTGCATGCAACCCTAGAAGATATAAATCTCTCCATCTTCAAAAATTTTTATCTACCAACGATGTTTTCAGAAGAACTATTGAAAGAGGATACTCGAACAATCGAACAACAGATGCAGGCACTAGGATTTTACGATTGCCGCCATAAATGTCCGACCAATGCCGGCCTCCTTATTTTTGGGAAAACGCCAATACGCTTCTTCCGTGGAAATTACATCCAGTACGTACGCTTTCAAGGGGAAGATCGCAGTGGAGAAATTATAAAAGAAGTCAAATTTGAAGGCAATCTGATTGAAATACTTCGCAAAATGGATGACTTCATCGAGTATTCCTTCTCCAGCAAGCGCCCAGTTCCGGTTTCCGCGCTACGCGAAGAAATTGTAACAAACTATCCATCATCTGCAATCCGGGAACTTTTGATGAATGCTGTTATGCATCGTGATTACGAAGCCAACACACCGATTCATTTTTATGAATATGATAAGCAGATCGAAATACAAAATCCAGGATCGCTATTTGGGAGAGCTCGTCCAGAAAATTTTCCAGAAGTCAACGATTATCGAAATCCAATTATTGCCGAAGCAATGAAAACACTCGGCTATGTCAACCGCTTCAGTCGAGGTATTATTCGAGTTCAAAAGGAATTGAAAGAAAACGGTAACGGAGCACCAGTTTTCAAATTGGATTTGGCTACGGCATTTGAAGTTCGAGCAAAAAGTAATGTGGACATATTGAAAAACAAAAAAGTACTGGCCTTTCTGCAAAACAAGCCTCGCTACAAAAAAATTCTTTCTTTTTGCGACAAGCCCAGAAGCCGCACGGAAATTCTGAAATATTTGGGACTTTCCGTGCAAACCTATAATTACTCTCACTACATAAAGCCCTTGCTGGAGCAAAATTTGCTGACAGTTACCCTTCCTGAAAAAAAACAACACCCAAACAGAAATACATTCAGACGCAAGACGGGAAAATAGCCTTAGGACTGTAGAAAGAGGTGCACAAAAAGACAGGTTAGCATGAAACTAGTACGATATTCAGGCCTAAAATGCGCTTTTTCGGTTAATTTGTCCTGTTTTTGCCATGCTTGGTTAGTTTTAATCCTAGCTTGGTTAGTTAGTAGGCCGCTAGTATCATTTTTTGAGCATAAACGCTTGTTTTTGCATAATTTAGGTAACTTCTCTTCAACTAAGTTAGTTTTTGCCCGAACTTGGTTAGTTACAAATGCAAGCGACGAATTCAACAACGGACTCGAAAATAAGGACCCGGCAATATGAAAACACCCGGAAAGGCGACCATTTATTACCACGACATCGGCGATTATCTTTCCCGCGAACAGAAGCTCGAAATCATCAGGGACGCGCGCTCCATAAACGGCGTGGAATGGACGGAACTCCACCCCGATGAACACGGCGACTGGATCAATCACCGGAACGGGAAATTTGCGGAATTCATTCCGCTTGGCGACAAGGA
>JALNVO010000244.1 GCA_023231365.1 Fibrobacteraceae bacterium
ACCCTGACGTTCCCTGAAGGGAACCGGATTCTCGTTGTTGCGGTGTCACGTTGTTCCATCCTCACCCCTGCGGGGCCGGCCCAGAGTCCGGCTCTTCGAACCCTGACGTTCCCTGATGGGAACCGGATTCTCGTCATAAAAATTGAGCTTTTAGAGGTACCCATAATTCAAAGGAACCACAAAACATTCCTTAGGCCTAACAATTAAACGCCCAAGCGGATCCGTAAAACCCAATGGCGATTTTCTTTCTGCCCTACATAGCGGCCTGCTTCTTCTGCCCACGTAGCCATGTCAAATTGGAACGTATTGAACAAAGTAAGCCCAAGTCCTGCTGATAACCAGCCCCCTTGAACACCGGCAGAAGCTCTCGTCTCTAGTACCTTCCCAAGGAATCCTTGTTGGCATTCAAAGCCAGCCCGAGTGCGGCGTAAAAATGCATCTTTAGAATCTATTCCGACGATGTCGTCAACTTGAGCCCCAATTAAAAATTGCATTGGAAACCATAGCCAGACATTTTTCTGCGGCCATCGCCATCCAGTTCCCAAATCTACATAGGGCCTTGCTGTATGGCCCTCGCTCTCTCGGCCTATTTCTCGGACAGCACCCGAAACTTCCATTCCACTTTCCCAGCTCCGGTACGTTCCTATCGTATAAGAAGCTCTCCAATGAGGCGCTTTAGAAGGAGCATCCAGCAAAGAATCCCGCAAATCGCTAAACACCGTCTTATATTCTTCTGGGTTATAAACACTGACAGAATCTATATAACTGACGACACCGCGAAAATTAAGGGACTGTCCTACAGACCAGTTTCCAAACTTTTGAGAAATGCCAACCCGGATAAGATAACTTACAGAATCCCACAAGCTGAGCCATGGAACAACAGCCCCATGCTCCAATACCCCACCCGAAACAACGTGACTTTCCCCTGATATGGCGAACGGGCCACAGAACGCACCCACCGCAAATCCGGCGTCTCCTTCAATAGGAACCCCATCGTATTTCCATAAGTTATCAAAAAATGAGGAATCCGATAGAATTGATCGGCTCCCATGCCGCATATCGCTTGCTAGTGGAGACCAATCATCCCAAACAGAAATTGGAAAAGATACTTGGAGAAGATCCAAATGGATATGGAACTTTTCATCGCCGCCTGCAGAAATTCTTGAAGGATTTGTCCCTAACGCCTCGGATCCAAAAGGGATCATCAGGCCAAGACCGCCACCTCCTTCTATAATGGGATTAGGCATATTTTCCGTAGAAAAAGCAAAGATTGTCAGTGACGGTATCAAAGAAAAAAACAATCTTCTACGGAGCACGGCAAATACCTCCAGAACAGAAGTATTCTTTTATCTGACACCAGCAACCACCCGCCAATTCGCAACCGAGAATTATTTTATCTGTACCCCATGGCATAGCGATTATCTTATTTCGTCTCGCAAGCAAACTATCCAGAGGTGCTTCTTTCCAATGCAAAGAGACATAGCGGGAATCTTTTGCATCCCAATATCTCCTGAACATTTCAATATGGCCATAAGAATCTCCATATCGAAGCGTCGTTGCGGAATCAACCCCCGCAATTCCTGCCCCCGTCTCAGGATTCAGCAATCTATCGCCTCGGATACTGTCGGAAAGCGCCATCATCGATAGAACTCCGGGAGATACAACCCAACTGTTGTACCGCCACCCCGAACGGACATCTTCATCAATCAATCCATCGCCATCATTATCCAATCCATCACTCACTTCCTCATCAACACAACCATCGCCATCCTCATCCAAGGCTGCCGGAGGTTGATACGAGAAAAGGGAATCACTTCCAATCAGGTCTTTGACAAAGCTGCTGGATAATGAATCCGAAGAGACTGCATTATTTATTTCGGAAACAGAAGAACTGGCGATGGCGAGCAAAGCACCCAAGTCTTCAATTTTAGCCGAATCAGACTCCCCAGATTTTTCTTCAATAAGACTCTGAAGTTCGCCTTCATCAAGATTTAAATTCACCCTATTTTGAAGATCATAAGTAAAGGAAAACAAGCTTCCAATATCAATGTCAGCAGAATTAATCCTTCCATCTTCATTGGTATCCCACAAGCCTAAAATTTCACAGAAAACTTTTACCGTATTTCGGTCTGCTTTGTCATAAGCCGGCATTTCCGTAATTGACAGGGAATCCAATTGATACCATTTTTCAAAAACAGGCTTCAACCGATAAAAAGCCTGATACCAGGAGTCTTTCGTTTCCGGCGAAAGATTCCATAAATAAACGGCACCGGAATCAGCAACAGGCTTTACACTAGTCAAAACATCCTTTACAGGCAAATACTCGCCCGAAATAGCTTTTGTCAAACCACGCCAAGCACTGCTATTGGAACTATCCCTGCGTATTGCATTTCTATAGCACTTTTCTGCATACACAAAGTCTCGATCGCGCAGGCTGAGATTTCCTTGTTCCACCCATTCTGCCGAATTAGAAGGAGACTCGCCTTCTCCTGAAGGATTGAAAATATTACAGCTACCCAAAAGAGCTACAATGCACAAAGACAATAGGGCACGGTTCATCTGACAGAAACCAACGCAAAAAGGGATAGGGCAAGGAAAGCAACAGAAACAGAAAAACGTATCCACAACGGAGTAACTTCAGGAGTTTCTTCAGAGGCTGAATGTTCGCCAAAAAGATCTCTTGCGGCAGCGCGCGCCAACTGATTTGCCCAACCCTGCTCATCCGTATCCATCTTTGAAAGCGCCTTTTCAATACGGCCATCAGGCCATACCAACGAGGCCTCTAAAACAGCCTCATCTTCATTTTGCGTTACACTGAAATTTAAAACGACACCCGAATGGCGAGTAGAATCCAAAGGAACCCGCAAGACAGAGTAATCTGCGCGCAACGCAGCATGTAAAAATTCTTCTAAAATGATATCCTTAACCGAATCCAGAGCAGAGTCTTGAATATCTACACGGCCCAATTCTATTAAATCAGAATCAAAAGAAAGAACCTGTTTTTGCAAGCATTCTCTTGTATCTTCCTGAGCTTTATGGAAATCAAACTTCACCATCCGCGGCTGAAAAGCAAATACAGAATCCGCCCATAACGTATCAAGCTTTTCCATTTTTTCCTTTTCAACTTTCGGGCAGTCAATTGTTTTCTCCGGCAAAAAAACACCAGCACCAACACAATAGTCAAATTTTTCCTGGGCTTCTATTTGGACAAGCGCGCTATCACATCGAACAACAGAGCTGTCGGAGCAGGCCGCAGACGTATCGCAATGAACACCCAGACTATCGCAACGGATCTTTATGCTGTCGGAGCAGGCAGCGGAAGTGTCGCAATGAACACCCAGACTATCGCAACGGATACTTGCACTGTCAATGCAAGTATCTAAAGTATTCTCTGGATTCAGTACTAAAGGGATAGAGTCTTTTGTCTCATTTTCCGATGTCGGATTCTGGTATAATTTCACAAAGCTTTCTGTAATCTTGTGAATAACATCCATCCATTTCATAGAATTAGAAGAAACTTCAAATAATTCTGTTCTTATGGAATCCTTGCCGTTGCTCATGGAGGCAAAACATTGCCCAAGCTCTTTTATATCGGCAAAGCGAATATCAATAGTAACAGAATCCCGCAAGCTATCACTAGAAAACCCATTTGCTTGGAGATCCGCCTCAAGCACTTTTTTCAAAGAGGCACTCTGCTCCGAAGAAGCACAAGCGGAGTCGGACGAAAAGCTTTTGATTTGCAGCACAGGCAGATCATCCGAAAAAGCCTCTTGAGCACATAAGGTTGCGAAAAGCAATATGAAATAAAATAATTCCCGCAAATTAAGACCTTTAGTTAAAAATTTAAGGGCTCCCAAAAGCAAGCTAAATATAAGAAAGTTGTGTTTCCTTTTGTCCTAAAGCTTATGTAAAAAATCGCTTTACGCAAAGGTTGCCGTAACAAAATTGTAAACATATTTGTCCACTCGGACAAGGCCATAGAAATCAAATCCTTTCATCGGGCTCCGTGAATTTATACGCAATAGAACTTCAAGGATTTACTTTAGGGCCCCTCTAAAAATTGCTTTGATGAAATAAAATTGTCAAGAACCGAGCAAGAAGCATGAACACTTAGGAGTTTAATCCTTAGTGAGAATGATTCTTGGAATTGGTGAATGTATTGGGAAACACGAACACTTGCGCTTTAGCGCTTAGTGAGAGTGATCCCTGCAAAATGAACTTGCGAGAAGAATGGGAAACACGAACACTTGCGCTTTAGCGCTTAGT
>JALNVO010000245.1 GCA_023231365.1 Fibrobacteraceae bacterium
CATCGACTCCGGAATGCTGCTCCGCAAGGACTGCGGCGAAGTCCCGGAATTCACGGGAAAATTTCAGCGGCATTACTTGAAACCCATCGCCGCCCCGTCACCGTATCTCGCCATATTTTCAAAGCGCCTCCTCTCCCGCACGGGCGGCTTCGATTCCCTCTTCCGCTCGGGGAAAGCGCGATTTTTCGACCTCGGACTCCGCGCCTGCAACGTCGGGGCAATGCTCTATTCCCTGCCAGGGAATCCGGCCATCGCAGTGCCTTTCGAAGAACCCTTGAATCAAAAAGACATCCAAAGGGAAATCGCAGCGGTCATCTACAAAAATTTAGGATTGTCCGAGCTCTATTCCTACGTATGGCGGCATCCGGGCGTCATTCCTTATCTTATGCGGAACAGGAGAAGACTCGATGCGGAATCCCTGCGCATCACGGAGCTTTCAAAATTCTCGGGGAAGCAAAAAGACAGCGTTAGCGCATAAATTAAATATCACACTAAAGCGCCGCTGACTTTGCAATTAGCGGCAAACTGCATATCACTTTCACTGTCCCCCAGCATCAGGCAAGAATCTGGAGAGACATCAGAAAAATCCCGCAGAATTTCCTGAAACATTCCCGTTCCCGGTTTCCTTCGCGGATCGGCTTCCGAAAGGGATGTACAATAATAAATTTTGTCCACCCGCCCGCCATGTCCGGCGATCTCTTCGCACATCCGCTTATGAATTTGCAGCAACGCGTCTTCGGTCATAACACCCTTCCCAACACCGCGCTGATTGGTCACTATGAAAATATGTTTGAAAATTTTTGCCCAGGATGCCAATAAAGAGAGAATCTCGGGAATGAAGACAAATTCATCCCACGTCTTCACATAGTCATTCTTCCGTAGCTGATTAATGACGCCGTCCCGATCCAGCAACAACGTATCAAAGCCGCTGTATTCAACGAAATGAAGATTCGCCAGTCGATAGTCTTCCGGAATGCCGATGTCGATAAAGTAATCCGTGAATTCAAACCCTGAAACCTCTCCGGCATCACCGCATTGTTTCTGAAGCACTTCCGTCTCAAAGGAAAAAGATTCCGGTTTGTTGTCCCAGAAAACGCCGTCCTTACGGATCGCATAAATTCCACCGTTTATAAGTCCTTCTCTGCAAAATTGTTTTTCATTGAAGCCGATAATCTTCGACGTCGCCACATTTAATGAAACACTCCCGTATCTGTCAAAAGAATGCATAGATTTCAGGGCAACCGTCACTAAAGACTTTCGGGAACAATGCCTGCAAAAGAAGTCATCCAGATCGACATCAAAAAAAGTATCCCCATTCAATACGATGGCATCATTGCTCTTTACTTTCTGCAACGCGAAACGGATTCCGCCACCCGTTCCCAGCGGTTTTTCCTCGACAGCAAAATCAATAGGAAAGGGAAACGACTCCCGGTTCTTTTCCACCCATTCAAAAATACATCCACGAAGGTATCCGACGGAAAGAACGACTCTCTCCACCTTAAAGCGCATCAAATTGCGCAGCAGATACCATAAAAAAGGACGCCCCGCCACCAAGGCCATGCACTTGGGACGATCATGGACGACAGAACGGAGGCGGGATCCAAGACCGCCCGCAAGAATAATTACATCCATTTCATTGCTTCTTATTCAAATGTCCGAAAACAGAAGATTCAACAATATCGCAGATGATATGGCCGATCAAAGTCTGGCATTCCTGTATTCTGGGCGTTTCCGTGCTTGGGCATTTAATGACAATGTCAAAGCAGTCCATTTTACAGGGGGCAGCGCCTGTCAGCGCTATCGTCAGAACGCCTTTCTCCTTGCACACTGAAGCCGCTTTTACCACGTTTTCACTGTTGCCAGACGTAGAAATTCCGAAGAAGACGTCCCCTTTCACGCCGAAGGCCTGAACCTGGCGGACAAACAAGTCGGCAAAGCCATAATCATTGCCGATAGCAGTAAGAACGCTGGTGTTTGCTGTCAAGGCAACAGAAGGCAGCCCCGGACGGTCGAAACAGAATTTGCTCACAAATTCCGCAGCTAAGTGCTGAGCATCGGCAGCGCTCCCCCCGTTCCCCGCGAACATCGTCTTGTTTCCGTTTTTATAGGCATCACAGCACGCCTTGGCCGCTTCTTCAATTTTATTCAGCAGGTTTTCATTTTGAAGCAGATTCCTTTTCGTGTCAATGGAATCCGTGATGGATTTCTTTATTTTATCTGAAATATTCATTAAAGTCTCCATCCGCCGTTACGGCTTTTAATGAGCGTCCCGATCCTGACGATATATCTTCCAGCCATGAGCGCCGCCATCACTGAACTGGAACGGCATCACGTATCCATTCAATTGGTTCAGGGCATCTATGATTTTCTTACGATTCACCGGATCCGTCATCAACATGACGACCCCGCCCCCACCGGCGCCACTGACTTTTCCTGACAGGGCCCCGTTCGCAAAAGCGACATCAAAGGCTTCCTGAATAACCGGATTGGTGATCGCCTTGGCCATTTTTTTCTTGTTTTCCCAGGCATCGCCAAGAATGCGTGCGAATTCCTGCATATCGCCTTTCAGCAATGCAATCTTCATATCGATGGAGCTTTGCTTTATTTTATGCATGGCCTCCACCGCTTCCGACCGGTCCTGAATCGTATTCTTCTGCTGTTCTTCAATAATGGCGGCACTGCTGCGGGACACTCCGGTAAAATAAAGGATCATCGAAGATTCCAGTTCGTCAACGATCCAGCGCTTTATTTTCAGCGGGTTCACTATGACAAGGTCATTCGCCAGAAATTCCATATAATTGAATCCCCCGAAAGCCGCGGCGTACTGATCCTGCTTTCCCCCCGCAAGTTTCAAATCCTTGCGTTCTATTTCATAAGCGAGTCGGGATATTTCATAATCTCCCAAAGGCAAATTCAGCCATTCCACAAAAGCCTTCAAAATGCAGACCACCATGGTCGACGAGGTCCCGAGACCGGAGCCTGCAGGGGCATCATTGTAAGTCGTGATTCTGAAGGAGAGAGGTTTTAAATCGAAATCTTTTATCACCCGATTATAAACGCCTTTGATAAGATCGGCCGTTCCATCAATGGGGAAAAAAGCGGCTGAATTCTCTCTACCGAAAAAACCTGAATCAAAGCTGTTCATTTCAACCGTTCCATCGCCGGTCTCTTCAATGGTACAATATGCATAAAGATTAATCGTTGCATTCAGCACAAGGCCGCCATACATATCGCTAAAGGGCGACACGTCGCTCCCGCCGCCGGCTAAGCCTAAACGGAGCGGAGCTTTGCTGCGAATGATCATTGCCACATCCTTTTAAGTCAAAAAAAACAGACCTAAGACAAAGTATAGATAAATTGAGAAAGGCCCCTCGAAAAAGAAGCCATGGAGCAGCGTTCGATAAGCTTCAATGCCGCCGACCAATCAACAATGTCCTCCCCTCTTAACACACGATCCAGAAGCAGGACATATTCTTCCGCATTTTCAGGATCGGAGACCAAGGGAACGACTCCCGTCAGATTTTCAGCGATAGCGCTCGTGCGCGCGGCAATCGGTGGCGTTCCGCAGGCGAGCGCTTCTATCGGAGGCAAACCGAAACCCTCCAGCAGAGAAGGAAAGACAAACACGCTGGCGTTACGGTAAAAGTCCGCCAAAGTTTCCTCTGAAATATTCTTAAAATGGAAAACATTGGAGAGTTTCTTCTCTTCTAACTTTTTTGCCGTATCCGGACGAAGCGAACCCACCCGGACAAAAGCGACATCGGGACGGAGTTCCGCCATTTTAAAAAAGGTATTCAGATTTTTCCGAGGCTCGTCCAGGCTGACATTCAAAGCGACGCCACGGAAGCCCTGCACTCCGAATTTTTCCCAGAAATATTTTTTCTCTTCCAGGGACAGCATCCCGTTCTTCTGGAAAAAGCTTTTCGAATTGACCGGATGCGCGATAACGGCTCCCGGGTTTCTGGGCTTTCCGAAATAGAGATCAGACTCCCGGGATGTATATCGGGAATTGAAAAGATAGGTATCGGCGGCTTTTGTATGCCGCGTGAAAAAACAATTGATGAGGCGGAATTTCAAGCTGTGCGGATAAAGCGTTTCTGCAAATGTGTCATGGACCATCACTATCGTCCGTGCTTTCGGTTGCGCTTTCTTCGCCACCGGAATCAGAAAACTTAATTCCGGGCGGATCCAGATGATGATATCCGCAGGATTCCGGGACAAATAATCGGAAAATTTCTTGCGATAGGAAAAAAGGCCCCATTCCAA
>JALNVO010000246.1 GCA_023231365.1 Fibrobacteraceae bacterium
GCAAAAGTCCGGATTCATCGCCAAACGCCCCACTCCGCTTCCGCTTTTCAAAGCCACTTATTTCGCCTCTAGAGGGCAGAAAAATGCCCCTCAGGGGGGCTTCGAACTCTATCTTAGCCCGCATCCGGGCCATTCCCGACCTAGGCGAATGCCACTTGCGGCGAGGAGACGGACATGCCCGTCGATGGATTCAGCGAATGTTGTCGCAATTATATTTCGATCCTATTAAATACAAGCTTTTTATCTAGAACGCGCTGTTCAAGCGCTTCAGCAATATCTACAACTTCTGCAAACGTTTTGTCCAGGTATATTGGAATTTGTCCATCCGTTATTTCCGTCTTAACAATCGGCATCACCAGCACGGTCGAGTCGATTTTTATTGCCAGCATTTTTTCAATCGACCCTTTCGTCAATTCGCTAAACTTCTGCTTCCCTGCACTATCCAAATAGACCCTTACTTCAAATGCGTCATCTAATTTTTTGATTTTGACACTATCAATGTAGTCAGAGAATTCTATTTCATGGTCAAATCTTGGCCTTATTTCAATTTTGGCCGATAAATTTTGAAAATCATTATTTGCAATGGTATCAAAACCAATGACATTGCTCACCGTAAGTTTCGACCCATTCCAAATTTTAGATTTCATCCCATTCTTGAAGTCATATTCAATCTGACTTTTTGATTCGTTTTTAAGAGCCTTTGAATCATTGATTCCTACATACAATCCATCGCCCTTTTCAGTGACATCAATACACCGATGCACTTTCATTTTGCGGCATCTCTCGCTTATAATCTTTTTAGCATGGATGTTTTTATCAAATACAATCCGATAGCTCACTTCATTTGGCTCAATAAAAAACGCCTTTACAATTAGATACGCAAATATCAATATAAAAGCAGCGCCTAGAAAAATCCATCTTTTCACCTTGCTTTGCATCGATTCCTCCCTTCAATCAACTATAAAAAACTTTCTTGCATATCCATTTTTACCCTAAAGGAACCTTTAAAAGGCCTAAGGTTGCATTTTGTCATTGCGCAGTAACGAGCGCAGGACCTTGCTTGTCCCAATGGCTTTATCCCTCCAGGAAAGGGACAGCGAATCGTGGGCAAGCGAGAAGGTTCCGCTCTTCCCTTTGTAAACGTCCTCGTTCGAAAGGCCTCCCGTCAAGACGGAATCCCCGCGGAAACCCAGATAGTAAGCGCCTTGCGTAAAAAACAGAGAAGGCTGTTCCGCCGGGCGCTCTTCCGTAAGCAGATCGTATCCCCAGAAATGGTTGGCGACTTTCACTTGTGCTAAATCCAATATGGTTGGACCAATATCAAGCTGAGAAGCGACATCCTCCCGCACGTCCAATCCTTTGAATAGATTAGAGTCGGCAGAGAAAAAGCCCATGAAAATATGTGAGGCAGAAACGCCCAATGGTTGGGGAACCACATAATCCACAGAATCAACAGGAGTATCATGGTCGCCAAGAATGACAATGACTGTGCGCTTGAAATCAGGGCGCGCGGCAAGCGCAGCAAGGAACCTGCCGAATTGAGAATCCGTATATCGTATCGCATTCCGATATCTCTCCATAGCATCACCGGATTTCGGAGCAAAGGAATCCGGATAGCCGTGAAACGGTATGTGCGATGCAATCGTGTTGAACGTTAAAAACCAGCTACTGTCGGTCGGCATCTTGTCGAGGACTCGCAATGTCAAATCCATTCCCAAGCTGTCGGTGGTTCCCGCTATTTGTGATTCCTCCGGTAAGTACCAGTTCTTCCCGTAAAATTTTTCGACGAATGGGAGCGTGTGATCAAAAACAGGATTGGAAATGGTCACATAAGCTCTTTTATAATGAGTTAACAATTCCGGGAATCCCGTGAAATGATTGGATGCGTAAAAGCTGGGTACATCCCGGTCGGGGTGGGAGGGGAACCCCAGATAGGTTGCCGAAGTTCCTCTTACAGTAGGGTATCCTCCGCTGAAGGCATATTTAAACCAGAGACCTCCGCCCCCTTCCGGGAACAGCTTGCCGCTCGCAAGTCTCCATAAATTGGGAGCAAGCGCCGTATCGCCCTCCAGCATTCGATTGAAAATTCTTCCCTTGTAGGATTCTCCAAAAATAAAAACAATATTGTACGGCCTTTTCGCTTTGTATTCGTGCGAGGCGGCATTGCGGAATGCAGGGAATTCTTTCGCATTCGGACGACTCTGTGCAAAATCCGGCGGTAAAAAAGCGTCCAGATCGCCGATCAATTTATCTGTAATTTTGTTATTATCGCGAATAAATTCATACGTTTCTTCCGCAGCAATATGTAGAATCGGGGCGGTAAGAGTATGCTTGCCGAGCGTGAACCTCATATCGACAGGTACATGAATGACAGGTATAATTTTAACGCCACGGGTTCCCGCCAAAAACAAAACAAGGGGTATTGCCGAAAGAATCAAACCCGAAGCCAAAAAGCAAACAGGGAGCCTTTTACTTTTTCCGACATCTATTTTGGCACCGCTTTTTGCAAGCTTTCTTTTTCGAAGTGTATAAAAGACAACAAATGAAATGCTTCCCGCTATGCTTATGAACAGCACGGAAAGCCACAAAATGGTTCCCTTTAAATCACCGCCAAGTGTCGAAATGGTAGTGCTGTCAGCAATATTTGAAAAATGAAAATAAGTCCGCAGAAAAGAATAAGAAAGACGCTGATGCGAAAACCGGAACACTTCATAATCGGCAATGGCGACGAAAAAATAGAAGCCAAGAAACAACGCTAACAAGCGCGGCTTTTTAAAAAAAGCAAAAATAGACGACATTACCAAAATGGCGCCAAATGCCATTGAAACTTGCCAAACCGTTTTACCGGAGAACATCTCAGTAAGCGAAATCCCAAGCGGATCCGGCAAGGCATAGAAAAGCACCAGCATAATGCTTTGCAAGACAAGGGCAAAAGAAGTAATCAGAATAAAAGGATTTAACTTAAAAAGTTTCATATCAATGCAACCTGCTTGATTCTTCATGAGCGCCCAAGATAAATTTCACGGTTTTTTCCAAGTCTTCTTTCTGTCGACGGCTGACTTCCGCATAGCGGCATTTCGCACGTTCGGAATAGTCCCTGTAGATATCCGGGTCCAAAAGTTGAATAAAGCGGTTCTTGATTTCGCTTTCCGAATAGGGATCAAAATACAATGCCGCATTTCCGCAAATTTCGGGAATGGACGTAGTCCCGCTCGCCGCCACGGGAATTCCGTAACGCATCGACTGTATCGGAGGATAGCCGAAGCCCTCATTGAGCGAAGGGAAGATAAAAGCATAGGCGTTTTTATGCAAGGCTTCCAATTGTTCCGCTTCCACATAATCGAGCAGCACGAAGCGTTCTTTGTGGCGTAAATGAGCCGTATATACTTTTGGATTGGTAACGCCTGTGACAACGACTTTGAATTTATTTTCTTTTGTTTGTAATGAAGAAAACAAATCATCAAAAGCCATCACCGCGCGCAGATTGTTCTTTTCCCACCTCGCGCCACTCGTGAGGAGGAAATACTTTTCACTTTCAACGCCATCCGGCAAACCGCCACAGGCCTCCGTTTCCGCCATCGGGCTGTAGAAAACGGGGATCTTCACGTTCATCAGTTCAGGGAAAAACGCCTGGATAGATGCCCGGCTGTGTTCGCTCACGGTTATCGCTTGCACGCTGCCTTCCGCGATGCGCTTGGCAAGCGATTGATACTTGGGCTTATAAAAATACCTTTTCCAAGATTCCCGATACCGCACAAGCGCTTCCGCCTTTTGCGAAAACGATTTTGCAAAAGCGAATCCAAGCGCGCTGTACCGCATTTCAAGGGCCCGCACGCCGTGCCACGTGAACACGAACCTTTTAACGTTTATATCCCATTTCCTTTCGAGCGAATATAGCGGGGTGTAAAACGTATCGATTGAATTTTCATCGATGATTTCCTGCGGGGAACTTTCGTTTATATCCAACAGAGGAATGCCGCGTTCCTTGCAAGCGGCGATTATATCCGGGTCCAGATATTTTTTACCGTCATAAGCACAAAATAATTTGCACTCTTCATCCAAACGCTCAAGCAAAGCCCGGAATACCACTTCGCCATAGGAGCCGCCGCCGTGGAACTTCGCGTTGTGTATGGGCTGCACCGCCACAAGATTATAGAGCAAATTCATAAGATTTTACCGAGCATTTCGACGGGACGGACCAAGAAAGGCATCTTCTTATATAAAAAGGCGAGCGATTTTGCAAAAGCGTAGGAGCGCAC
>JALNVO010000247.1 GCA_023231365.1 Fibrobacteraceae bacterium
GACCAGAGATGAATGCCCCAGTATCTTTTGCGGAGATTCTTGCGACGGTCGAACATCTTTATTGCACTCCGGCCTTTTCAAGAAGCCTACCACAAAGTTCACGCCCTGATCCGGTGGCATTTCAACCAGGATGACGTGATCCTTCTGCACGTTACCCTGAATTATCGTCAGGTGCTTCCATTTGCAAAGACGCCGGATCACGTTGCGGACATAAAAGCGGACCTCTCCGTCCATCACAAGGAATCTCTATCTGGGGCGCCAGATGATGTTGTATTTGCATTCGTAGGCATCATGGATAAATTTCTTTAATGATGAGGGCATTTGCGCATCTTCTTGTTGGGCATTAGCCTTCTCCAAGGAATCTATGCCCTCATCAACTTTCCTAGTTTACTATATAGCTATAGAACGGCAACCCCGCGCAGAACTCGGGGTTTTATGTTGAATAGAAATTGAGTTTTTAAAGATGCCTTTTGTTTCTTTAATGATGTGGGCTTCTGTATCTCTTTGCCGGGCATTTGCGAGTCGCAAGTCCAATGAATCTACGCCCTCATTACCATTAACAGTTTACTGTACTCCAAGCATAGCTATAGAACTGTAACCCCGCGCAGAGCTCGGGGTTCCTTTGTACTGAAATGTACATAAGTACATAACGGATACACCCTGCAGCGCGCGAGGGGGCGTAGCACGGATGTGGCGAGACTCCACAGCAAAGCGCTTTGCAGAATTTTGTGGAGGCTCGATGAGCAAAGCGAACAGCACCCGGTCCCGGCCTAAGAGGCGGGACGCGCCCAAAACAAGAGGCGATACTCCGGAATTATTTATTTCTTTTGAATCGGCGTTCAACGATTCCTTTTTACATCTTGAAAATAAATGCCTTTTTCCTTTTTTTTACCCTTTTTCCCCATTCGGATAATGTAAATTAGGACACAAGATTTATCAGTAAATAAGTCTAACCACAAATGGAGATGTCCATGGCAAAAAAGATGATTGCGGTAGACGGTAACGAGGCAACCGCAAACGTTGCTCACAAATTGAGCGAAGTTGTTGCGATTTACCCGATTACACCGTCCAGTCCGATGGCTGAGCACGCCGATAACTGGAGTGCTGCAGGAAAGAAGAATATCTGGGGCCAAGTTCCCCGCGTGTTTGAAATGCAATCCGAAGGCGGTGCCGCAGGTACCGTGCACGGTGCTCTCCAAGCCGGAGCTCTGACTACGACCTTTACGGCTTCTCAGGGTCTTCTTCTGATGATCCCCAATATGTACAAGATCGCGGGAGAGCTCACCCCGACTGTATTCCATGTAACGGCGCGTTCCTTGGCCGCTCAAGGTCTTTCCATCTTCGGTGACCATTCCGATGTGATGGCCTGCCGCCAGACGGGCTTTGCGATGCTCTGCTCCACTTCCGTCCAGGAATGCCAGGATCTAGCTCTAGTCGCTCACGCTTCTACTCTCGAAGGCCGCGTCCCGATGATGCACTTCTTCGACGGTTTCCGCACTTCCCACGAAGTGATGAAGATTGAAGCCCTTGATGAAAACGTAATCCGCGATGTAATCGACGACAAGTACGTCCGCGCCTGCCGGGAACGTGCGATGACCCCGGACCGTCCGACAATGCGCGGTACGGCTCAAAACCCGGACGTCTACTTCCAAGGCCGCGAAACGGTCAACAAATTCTACGATGCCCTTCCGGCAATTGTCCAAAAATATATGGACAAAGTTGCGAGCTTCACTGGCCGTCAATACCACTTGGTGGACTACGTTGGCGCTCCAGATGCAGAACGCGTTATCGTGGTGATGGGCTCCGGCGCATCCACCATTAAGGATACTGTCAATTATTTGAACAAGAAGGGCGAAAAAGTCGGCGTCGTTATCGTACACCTCTATCGCCCGTTCCCGATGGATTCTTTCGTTCTTGCACTCCCGAAATCCGCAAAGAATATCGCGGTGCTCGACCGCTGCAAGGAACCGGGCTCCGCAGGCGAACCCCTCTTCCAAGACGCCCTAACCGCTGTGACCGAAGCTGCTATGGCGGGTAAGATACAACTTCCGAAGATGATCGGCGGCCGCTACGGTCTCTCCTCCAAGGAATTCACGCCCGCAATGGTTAAGGCTGTCTTCGACGAGCTCAAGAAGTCCGAGCCGAAGTCCCGCTTTACCGTCGGCATCAATGATGATGTGACGCACCTGAGCCTCGATGTCGATCCTGAGTTCAAACTCGACAACGATTTCTTCCAGGCTATGTTCTTCGGCCTCGGTTCCGACGGAACCGTCGGCGCCAACAAGAACTCCATCAAAATTATCGGAAACGAAACCGACAACTATGCCCAGGGCTACTTTGTGTACGACTCGAAGAAGTCCGGTTCTATGACGACTTCCCACCTCCGTTTTGGTAAGAGCGTTATTGACGCTCCTTATCTCATCGGTGAAAACGAAGCTGACTTTGTCGCTTGCCACCACACTCCGCACCTTGGCCTTATCAATATGCTCAAGTATGCGAAGAAGGGCGCAACATTCCTCCTCAACACGGCACACCCGGCTGACAAGGCCTGGGATACGTTCCCGCGCATTGTGCAAGAAGAGATCATCAAGAAAGGCCTCAAGGTCTATGTGATCGATGCTTATGACGTTGCGGCAAAGACCGGTATGGGCCGCCGCATCAACACTGTGATGCAGACCTGCTTCTTCTCCAAGCTCGGCAACGTTCTCCCTGCCGATAAGGCTATCGAGCTCATCAAGCTCTATGCAAAGAAGACCTATTCCAAGAAGGGCGAAGAAGTCGTGAAGAAGAACTGGGAAGCTATCGATGCTTCTCTCGCTCACCTTCACGAAGTGAATATTCCGTCCAAAGTAACGAGTACGAAAGAACTCCGCGCAGCTATTCACGGCAACGCTCCGGAATTCGTGAACGAAGTGACCGCCGAGATTATCCGCGGCGATGGAGAAAAGCTCCCCGTCTCCAAAATGCCGGTGGACGGCGTGTTCCCAACCGCTACGACTAAGTATGAAAAGCGCGATCTCGCTCTTGCTATTCCAAGCTGGGATCCCGATACCTGCATTCAGTGCGGTAAGTGCGCCATGGTCTGCCCGCATGCGTCAATCCGTGCGAAGGTCTACGATAAGGCTCTTCTCAAGGATGCTCCCGAAGGCTTCAAGTTCGCGGCTCTCAAGCCGGGTCTTAAGGTGGAAGGAGAAAAGGTCTGGACCATCGCAGTTTCCTCTTACGACTGCACGGGCTGCGGCGTCTGCACCCAAGCTTGCCCAGCAAAGAACAAGACAGAAGAAGGCAAGAAGGCGATCAATATGGTTCCTCAGGAACCGATTGCCGAAGCCGAAGGCAAGAGGTGGGATTTCTTCGTGAATCTCCCTGAATTCGACCGCACCAAAATCAACAAGGGTATCGTGAAACAGGCTATGCTTCTCGAACCGTTGTTCGAATTCTCCGGCGCCTGCGCCGGTTGCGGTGAAACGCCCTATGTACGCCTCGCAAGCCAGCTTTTCGGTGATCGCATGATCGTCGCAAACGCTACGGGCTGTTCCTCCATCTATGGAGGCAACCTACCTACAACTCCGTGGGCAAAGGACAAGAATGGACGCGGCCCTTCCTGGGCTAACAGCCTTTTCGAAGATAACGCGGAATTCGGTCTCGGTATGCGCCTTGCTATTACCAAGCACGCACACCAAGCAATGGACCTCCTTGACACTCTTGCTCCGAAACTAGATGCAGACCTCGTGAATGCGATCAAGACCCAGGAACAAAAAGACGAAGCCGGTATCCAAACTCAGCGAGAAAACGTCGAAAAACTCAAGGAAGCCCTTAAGAAAATCGACGGTGCAGATGCGAAAACCCTTGGAGAAGAATTCGCTGACTATTTAGTCAAGAAGTCCATATGGATTATGGGCGGTGACGGCTGGGCCTACGATATCGGTTACGGCGGGCTCGACCACGTAATGGCTACAGGTGAAAACGTGAACATTCTCGTTCTCGACACCGAAGTGTATTCCAACACGGGTGGACAGGCTTCCAAGTCTACCAACCGCGGTGCGGTTGCCCTTTTTGCCGCAGCAGGAAAGCGCGCAGGCAAGAAGGATCTCGGACTCATTGCCATGAGCTACAAGAACGTATATGTCGGTCGCGTCGCCATCGGCGCAAACGATATACAGACCCTCAAAGTGTTCCAGGAAGCTGAAGCACACGAAGGCCCGTCGCTCATCATCGCATACA
>JALNVO010000248.1 GCA_023231365.1 Fibrobacteraceae bacterium
GCTCTTTTAACACCCAATAGAGGAAAAAATGTTACCTAGGAAAACAAAAAAAGCTTATTTTTTCATTAAACTTTAATTTTGCCAGAGGATTTATGATAAAGCGATTGCTTCTTTTAGGTTCTGCTGCGGTAGCGCTTGGTTCTTGTGCGCGTTATATTCCGCCTTCTGATCCCCAATTTTCTTGTGAAACAGTACAGTCCAGAGATCGTGTTGTTTTGACGGGAACAGACCTGAAGCATACGGCTTATGGCTTTTGTCGGCGGGGAATGAAAGAGAAAACTTTTGAATACTCTTATGATGGTGTCGCTTATATGAGGGTGAAGTATAACGACAATATGGAAATTAAATGCTCCTGCAAAAATAACCAAGGGAAATGGTTTGCTTCGACGGAGGTGAATTGCCGCAAAGCTCATGGTCTTTTGTAGTGTACATTTTTGTAAAAAATGTGTACAATAATCGTCTGTTTCCGAAAGATCCTTTCGAAACATAACCTAGAAATCGTCCAAATCAGCCGTTTTTCTTTGTTTTTATGTTCCGGCATGGTCTTTGCTTTATAGCCCGTAGTGAAAAACTCAAGCAAAGGAGTCACTGTGCATAAGATAATATTTGGATGGATGCTAATCCTCTGTCTCGTACTTGCGACGACATCCGCGTTCGCAGATGAAAGTGCGACGGAACCTGCGGCGGTTGCGACTGCAACTGTGGCGGCTCCGGCTGAAGCTCCCACCATTGAATCGCTCGCTTCGGATAAAGTGATTGCCGAAACGAACGATGATGGGACCGTCATCTCGCAGAAGGAAGAAAATGATACGTTCAGTAAGAGCTTGACCGCTATTTGGTTACTCGTATGTGGAGCCCTCGTGTTCTTTATGCAACCGGGTTTTGCTATGGTAGAATGCGGTCTTTGCCGTGCCAAGAATGCAAACAACATCTTGATGAAGAATGTGCTCGATTTCTGTATCGGGTCCGTGGTGTTCTTCTTCGTTGGATGGGGCCTCATGTATGGCAAGGTGGGCCTTGAAGCCGGTAAGTTCATCGGCTTTAGCGATTTCTTGGTACACACCTCGGGCGATATGCTGAGCTGGTTCTTCCAGGTTGTCTTCTGCGCTACTGCCGCAACGATTGTGTCTGGCGCAATGGCGGAACGCACCAAGTTCTCTTCTTACCTAGTTTATTCCTTGGTAATTTCCGCAGTCGTCTACCCGGTTTCCGGTCATTGGATCTGGGGCGGCGGTTGGCTCTCTGAACTCGGTTTCCATGACTTTGCAGGCTCTACTGTTGTCCACTCTGTGGGTGCTTGGTCTGCTATGATGGGTGCTATAATTGTCGGCCCGCGTATCGGAAAGTACGTTAAGGGTGAAGATGGCAAGATTCATGTCCGCGCGATTCAAGGCCACAATATGCCGCTAGTTACTCTTGGTGTGTTCATTCTCTGGTTTGCATGGTACGGATTCAATTGCGGCTCTACGCTGAGCGGATTGTCTCATGCTTCTATGGCTCACGTGGCTGTAACAACTACCCTTGCTGCCGCTATGGGGACAATGGCTGCTATGTTCACCTCTTGGATCATCGGTGGCAAGCCGGATATCTCTATGACGCTTAATGGATCTCTCGCAGGCCTCGTGGCAATTACCGCTCCTTGCGACGTTGTTTCTCCAGAAGCATCGCTCGTTATCGGCCTTGTGGCGGGCATACTCGTGGTTCTCTCGGTGATGTTCTTTGAGCAAGTGCTTCATATCGACGATCCTGTAGGTGCGATTTCCGTGCACGGTATTAACGGTGCGTGGGGAACGCTTGCAACGGGCATCTTCGGCGACCTTGCTGCAATGGGTGGCGTTCATACCCGCCTTGGCCAAATTGGAGTTCAATCCCTTGGTATAGTCTCTGTATTCCTTTGGGTCACAATTACTACGGGCATTCTTTTCTTGATACTCAAGAAGACAATTGGCCTCAGAGTTTCTGACAAGGAACAACTCCGCGGACTTGACATTGGTGAACATGGCTCTGAAGCCTATAGTGGATTCCAATTCTTCTCGAACGTGTAACAGGAGATGCTACTATGATGAAGTTAATTATTGCTTATATTCAACCTGAAAAGCTCAATGCAGTAAAGCAGGAGCTCTATAAGGAAGACATATACAAGATCTCCGTGACGAATGCTCTCGGCTGCGGCCAGCAGGGCGGTTACACGGAAACCTACCGCAACGTGCTGAACGAAGTGAACCTTCTAAAAAAGATCCGCATCGAGATAGCTGTTACGGAACCTTATGTGGAAAAGACTGTCAATGCCATTATTCGCGCGGCACAGACAAAGGAAATCGGTGATGGGAAGATATTCATCATCCCGGTTGATGATGTGATCCGCATTCGCACGGAAGAACGCGGCGAACAGGCGATTGGATAAGTCGGTTCTTTACCAAAGGAAAACGGGGCCTCGAAAGGGGCTCCGTTTTTGTATGTTTTTTTGTTTTAAGATTATCAACCCTTCGGTCTTCGGCTTCTTCTATTTTTCTACGACGTTTCCCGAGATATTCCGGATTTTATTTGTAGAGAAGGCTTCCCTCTTTCCGACTTCCAAATGATAAAACATCTGGAGCACGAGTGCTTCGGTATTAAAATCAAAAGAATCCAATCGCAACAGATAGCTTTCTGCAGAATTGTCAAAGCCCAGCATATATGGCAAATCTTTAATCACTTTCTTTTCTGCAATTTCAAGAAGAATTCCGGCGACTTCGTCGTTCACGGCAATCCATACGTCTGCTTTAATGGCGTTCCGTATTAGCTTTTCTACAATGGACTCTTCCAGTTTTCTTGCACGGAGTTCTACTGTATATTTAGGACCGTTTTTCCGGGCGAGTTCTCTAAAGTCCCACGGACTTGCATATTTAGAATCGACAAGCTCTTCTATTTTTATTCCGCTTTTCTTGATCCCGTTCAAACGGTCTATTGACCAAGAACTTGCGTGATAGGGAGAGATGAAGGTGGCCTTATGGAAACCTTTGCTAAGTAAGAATTTTCCGGTGATTTCCCCGGGGACTTCACCAAACGTGGAATTGAAAAAAGCGTGACCGCGTTGTTTTAAAAAAACGTTTGACAATGAGGTTTTTGGATGTTCCCACCATACGGAAATGGGAAACGGAACCTTGGAAAGAGCGTTTAAAAGCCCAAGAGGCTTTTGTACGAGCAGTGTTGAAACGATAGCTCCTGTTACTCTGGAATATTCGGATAGCCTTCTTACATTTCCACTGCGGTCTACAAAGCGTTCCGAAAGCTCGTCGTAGCCGAGTAACCTCAATTTGA
This sequence comes from Fibrobacteraceae bacterium, assembly GCA_023231365.1. Lineage (GTDB taxonomy): Bacteria > Fibrobacterota > Fibrobacteria > Fibrobacterales > Fibrobacteraceae > Hallerella. The sequence continues at coordinate 3,301 of JALNVO010000248.1, forward strand.
AATGTTTAGATGCGCCTGTCCTGTAAACAAGCCGTATAAAATCCATTTCGCGTTCGCTTGCCGGTGAAAATTCACCCCAAGGCGTAGATCTAGTAATGAACAGGATCTCGGATTCTTTAACCTGCATTTTCGACTTTACAAAAAAGAAGCGGCCTTTCCCGATTCGTCCTAATGTTCCCTTTTCCTGTTCTTTCAAAAGAAATTTTTTTAAGATGGCAAGCGATACGTGGTATCTTGTCCGCAGTTCTTTTAGGGAGGGTAGCTCCTTGTCGGGCGGGAACATTCCGGCCCTAAAGTCTGAAAAGATTTCGCTCTCCAATTTTTGGACAGGCGTTTCTGGCAAAGAGATGGAACTTAATTTAGGCGGCCTTCCCCAAAAACAGCCTTTGTTCCGTATAGAATAAATCAAGCCTTGCCGGATGAGTTCGTGCAAGGCGTTTTGAACCGTCCCCGAAGACGCTTTCAAGGAAGACATCAATGTCCGCACGGAAGGAAGCTTGTTCCCGTTCGAATGAGTGCTGCTTAAAAGCGCTTGGATGACGAATTCCTTCACTTCTTTTTTAATCCTTTATAGCGTCCGTTCAAGTCGAACGTTTTTACATTCTCTTCATTTTTAAAAATTCTTGCCTTCGGTGTTTTGGGGGCAATTGCGCTCATTCCTTCGTCGACGGGGACCGTTCCTGTAAAGCCTTCTAGACCGGCTTTGGTAATGCTCAAAATGAGTGTGCCATTCTGAACGTTTACATTGTCCGGGCTCATCTTTACGCGGTTTTGGTCAAAGGTCCAGTCGCCGCAATTCCAGCGGGAATTATCGAAGGAATCGAAATCGTCTGTCCAATTGAGGGTAAAATCGCTCCCGTTTTCACCTGTGCCCGGTGTGTAGGAGTAAACTTTAACCCAGTTGATGTATTGATGTAC
>JALNVO010000249.1 GCA_023231365.1 Fibrobacteraceae bacterium
CCTTTTGAGGATTTTATGATTCAACGTTGCGCATTTATTTTTCTACTCGGGTTTACACTTTTATTCTCTGCAACCCCGGTCGAAGAACACGGTCGCCTCCAGGTCAACGGGTCAAAAATCGTGGACGAAAAAGGCGCAGTCGTGACTTTGCGCGGCATGAGCATGTTCTGGAGCCAATGGTCCGAGCCTTTCTACAACGGCAAGGTCGTGGACTGGCTTGTTCAGGATTGGAAAATTAATTTGATTCGCGCAGCTATGGGTGTGGATGGAACTCATACGGGATACCTTGTGGATCCTGATGCGGAAAAAGCCCGCGTGGATACCATTGTGAATGCAGCCGTCCGCAACGGCATCTATGTGATCATCGATTGGCACGATCACTCCGCGAGTCTTCACACGGAGGAAGCGAAGGAGTTCTTCAGAGAAATGGCGAACAAGTACAAGGATCTGCCCAATGTGATCTGGGAAATCTGGAATGAGCCGCTGGATACGGCTTCTTGGCTCAATCATATCAAACCCTATGCGGAAGCGGTCATTCCCGAAATACGGAAATACGACACGGATAACCTCATCGTGGTCGGCACCCGTTCCTGGTCCCAGCGCGTCGATGAAGTCATCGGCAATACTATTCAGGATGCGAACGTCGCTTACACGCTGCATTTCTATGTCGGAACCCACGGGCAGTATTTGCGCGACATTGCGGACAAGGCCATCGATGCGGGGCTTCCACTGTTTGTGACTGAATGGGGTATCTGGGATGCGGGCTATCTGAAAAGCGATTATACCAATCCCGTAGATATTGATCAGGTCATGGCCTGGATGGATTGGTTAAAGGAAAACCAGATCAGTTCTGCCATGTGGTCCGTGAATGACAAAGATGAACCATCAGCGGCCCTGCTTCCGGGTTCCTCCGCCATGGGCAATTGGGACAGCACCGATCTTACGACCGCAGGTCTTTTTATCCACAGCTATTTGCGGGGAATGGCCGATGGAACGTGGGTCACCCCGAAAAATGAGGAAATTCCTCCAGATACTATTCCTCTTCCCGGGCGACTTGAGGCAGAAGCGTATGTCACCCAATCGGGTATACAGGTAGAAAAAACTGAGGACAGTGAAGGAGATCGGAATATTGGGTATATTGAGAATGGCGATTACGCAGAATACACGATTCGCGTTTCTGAAGCAAAGACCTATCCTATTTCTGTGAGGTACGCTTCCGAAACGATTCCTGGCTCACTCCGGATTTCCGTGGATGGGACAGAAAAGCTGCAGTTGGATATCCCCGTCACCGGAGGATGGCAAGTCTGGTCCGATGCCACAGGGTCTTTAAAATTGCCTGCGGGACTTCACACGCTCCGCCTCGATTTTCTTGGAGATGCGGGAGAAGCCTTGTACAATCTCAATTACATCGATGTCGGGTATGGATCCGCAGGGATCAGAAATGCTCCAAGGAAATCGGGGCTGAAACTCCCCTCCGCGCACAAACAATTTGACCTATTAGGCCGTCACCTCAACCATGAAATGAAATAACCCATAGGAGTTCATTATGAAATCAATTATTTCAAAAACTCTCTTGATTCTGGGGTGCGTGGCTCCCTCACTCTTCGCAGAACAAGTACTTGTCAATAATGACTTCAAGTCCGGCCTTTCCGGCTGGAGTACCCAGGGAACCGGATTTACGGCAGTGGCGGGCTCCGATGAGTGGGGTTCCTTCATCAATATGAACATCACGGATGGGGGTGCGAATCCATGGGACGTGAAGTTATATCAGGATGGCATCACTCTGGAGCCGGGTTATGAGTATACGATGGAATGGGGGGCGACCCGGGCGTCGGGAAATATCGCGGTGGGTCTCGGTATGTCGGCAGAGCCTTATACGGATTACATGAGCGATAGAATTGAATTTAGTGGCAGCTATTTGGAACACACAATAGCGAACGGTGAGGCTGTCACCTTGCATTATTGTGGTGAGGCGGTTTCCGGGCTCCGGTTCTACATGGATCTTGGCGGTAACAACGCTTCTGCACGCACCGCATGGGCATCCATCGGGAAAGAAGCGAAAGCTTGCAATGGCTCCGATCCCAGCGGACCATTGACAAATCCAGGCAATGGACCTGTTCCGTATTATGGAGAACTGAAAGTCAGTGGAAACCGGATCATCGGAGCCCGCTCAAAATCGGCGGTTCAGGTTCGGGGCATGAGCCTTTACTGGAGTTTGTGGGGAGGGGAGCGCTTTTATAATGCGAGCGCGATAAAAACGTTAGTGGATGATTGGAAAGTCGAAGTGGTTCGCGCCGCGATGGGAGTCGATCAAGAAGGAGGGTATAATACCAATCCCGAAGAACAAAAGGCATTGGTCTCCGCAGTCGTTGACGCGGCCATCGCCAATGAAATTTATGTGATTATTGACTTCCATTGCCATGTCGCCGACCAGTACAGCACCCAAGCAAAAGAGTTCTTTAGCTATATGGCGCAGAAATACGGGAAGTATGATAATGTGATTTTCGAAGTCTATAATGAACCTCTGAATATTTCGTGGGGAACTATCAAAAATTATGCGGTGGGAGTTATTTCCGAAATTCGCAAATATTCGGATAATCTCGTGATTGTGGGAACCCCCAATTGGTCACAGGATGTGGATGCCGTTGTTTCGGACAGGATCAGTGCCACCAATGTCGCCTATACTCTGCATTTTTATGCGGGAAGTCATGGATCTGATCTGATGGCCAAGGCACGCACGGCTCTGAACTCTAACCTAGCCTTATTTGTCACGGAGTGGGGAACGGTGAATGCGGACGGCGATGGCAATGTGGCCACTGCTTCTTCCAATGACTGGATGACATTTATGGATCAGAATAAACTGAGTTGGGCGAACTGGTCTTTGAATGACAAGGCGGAAGGCGCGAGCGTTTTTGTAAATGGGATCTCTACCACGGGTACAGGCTGGACCACCTGGAACAATTTGACCGCATCAGGGCAATATGTCTACGGCAAGTTGACGGGTTACGCCTCCAGTGCCCTCTGGCGATCGGCCCCCAAAGAAACAGCTATCGCGGCGCCCCACGTTTCTAAGGCTGGTTCGGTGGTCATGAACTTACAACAAATGGAATACCAGTTGGGAACTCCGAATGCACACCAGGCTTTGCTTTTTGATACTCGGGGACGCGTAGTTTGGTCTGCCCATCAGCCCTCGGGAAATGGAACCTATCACTATGGCTCCATGGGAATCTTACCCGCGGGCGCGTACATTCTGAAACTCCATGGCGTCCATCTTGAACAGACCGTCCGCGTATCGGTACCCTGACGATTAAGAACGCAAACATTATTTCGGTGAGGAAAATATGAAAACTTTACCCTTCGCCCTCGCGGCAATAGCCTTAATGGCAACAGTCCCCCAAGTATTCGCAGAGAACTGGACTCTCGTCTGGTCTGATGAGTTTGATGGGAATGGACTCCCAGATGCCTCCAAGTGGAGTTATGATGAAGGTGGTGGAGGCTGGGGTAATGGCGAACTAGAGTATTATACAGCATCGCGGGTGGAAAACGCAAGTGTCGCTAACGGAGTCCTTTCCATCACGGCGCGCAAGGAGGCGTACCGGAGCAATGCCTATACCTCCGCGCGTTTGGTGACGCGGGGCAAAGGAGACTGGCTCTACGGCAAAGTCGAAGTCAAAGCCAAATTGCCGCGCGGTAGAGGAATGTGGCCCGCAATCTGGATGCTCCCCACAGATTGGGAGTATGGCGATTGGCCCAAGAGCGGTGAACTGGACATTATGGAAAACGTAGGCTATGACTCTACATACATCAATTCCAATATTCATACCCAGGCCTACAACCATAGCATAGGAACCAATAAAGGCAATCGGGTATCTATTTCGGATCCCTGGGACACTTGGCATGTCTATAAAGTCGAATGGTATCCGGACAGTATTAGCTATTGGGTCGATGATACGCACATTTTCAGTTTTGCCAATGAAAACACGGGATACACCACTTGGCCTTTCGATAAGCGATTCCATTTGATTTTGAATATTGCTGTCGGCGGAAGCTGGGGCGGTGCGCAAGGTGTGGATGATTCCCGCTTTCCCCAGACCATGCAAGTAGATTATGTTCGAGTATACCAAACCGAGGGTGGATCGGTTGTAGACCCTATTGCACCCCCCGAGGGAGAACTGGTGTGGAATGGCGACTTTTCTCAGGGTGGAATTA
>JALNVO010000250.1 GCA_023231365.1 Fibrobacteraceae bacterium
GCCCAGAAGGATCACGTCCATCTTGTTCTTGAAATACCACCGAATCAGAGCGTGAGCTTTGTGGTCGGCTTCTTGAAAGGCCGGAGCGCGATAAAGATATTCGACCGGGACAAGGATCTCCGCAGAAAATACTGGGGCATGCATTTCTGGTCGATCGGCTATTTCGTAAGCACCGTCGGAGTGAATGAAGAGCAGGTCGTGAAGCATGTCCGCTTTCAGCAGAAGAAGGACTGCGAACAGGACAGCCAGGAAAATCTGTTCGGCATCTCTTGATTTAGATAGCGCCCTTTTGTAGAATCTAGGGGCCTGTTCACGCCACCCCTTTTGGGGTGGTCTTTACAGGTGCCCTTAATTTATATCAGCTTAAACCCGTGTCCAAAACAAGAATTTGATTAGTTGTAAACTTGTGAGATCGACTCAAAATCATGATTTTTCATAATCCAGAAAAAATCACCACCTCGGAATTCAAAATCGAGTTAAACATAGTGGTTACAAGCGTTCCAAAGGAATTGACAGATTCATTTTGGACACTCGTGATCAGCCTATTTACTTTGTTCGATTATTAAATTGAAATTTTATTTTAATAAAGTTTGTCTAAAAATATTACATTCTTCTTACAGCAAATTTTTTTTCAATATGTTGTTCTAAATTTCCGCCGCTTATATACAAACGACCCACTAAGAGGATCATATGCGACATACATTTATTTCTGCTGGCGCGGTTCTTTCACTTGCGAGTACCGCATTCGCGGGTGGCTTAATGCACAACACGAACCAATCCATAGATTTTGTGCGAAATTTTGCGCAAGACGCTTCTACAGGAACTCAGGCTGTCTATTACAATCCAGCCGGTCTTGCTTTTGGAATGGACGGTTGGCATATTGCCGTCCATAACCAGACCATTTGGCAGACTAGGACAATAACAGCAGATGGCCTTGGGGAATATGATGGAGAAGCTTTCGTTCCAGCAATGCCAAGTCTTATGGTTGATCTGCATCGCGGCTCATGGAATGCTTTCGCTGCTTTTATGGTAATCGGCGGTGGAGGTAGCGTGGAATTTGACGAAGGTGTTCCTATTATTGATGCTTTGCTCGGTAGCACGCTTAAAGCAAAACTCGGAACAAACAAAAGCCTGCCCGGACTAATGGATCAATATGGCCTTTCGACTACAGATCTTTACAGCGCAAGCTTTACTGGAACGCAATATGTTTTCGGCGGCCTTCTTGGCGGAACTTACCAGATAAGTGATATGTTCTCCGTTACAATCGGAGCACGCATCAATTATGCGGTCAATTCTTATAAGGGCGAGATGGAATCCTCGCTCGATCCGGAACTGGAAAACGTTTTAGGAAAGGAAATGTATGCGGGTCTTTCCAAACAGTTGAACCAGACCTTGCTCGATTGCGAGCAGACTGGCTGGGGAATTACTCCGATTATTGGCGCTCATTTCCACTATAAGAACTTTGATGCGGGAGTTAAATACGAACATAACACATCCATAGAGGTGGAAAATGATACTAAGGAGATTGCAGACGATGTTGCTATGGCACTCCCTCAGTTCATTGATGGGAAAAAATCAGACAATGATATGCCGGGATTCCTTTCCGTAGGCTTAGCTTTTGCTCCTATGGAGTGGGTCCGCGCATCTGTCGGTTATCATCTTTATCTTGATAAATTTGCCGATTATCCTCAGAACAAGGAAGATATGCTTGACAAAGACGAGAAAGAATTTGTATTCGGTTTCGAAGTAGATCCCTTGCAGAAACTCACGCTTTCCCTTGGCGTTCAACGCACTTTGTTTGGTCTTACTGACGAATATGTTGAAGATTTGGGCTATAATTTGAATTCGTGGTCGTTTGGAGGTGGCTTTGCTGTAAAAATTACAGACTACTTCAAAGTGCAGGCGGGTTATATGATTACTTTGTATGAATCCCGTACCGAAACGGATACTTTCACTCATCTCAAAACAAAATATGAGCGCACAAGCAACAATGTCGGCATAGGTTTCAACCTAGACATCTAATCTCTGATACCGAACTCCCCGTAGCTTGCTGCGGGGTATTTTATTTTTTTAAACAGCATCAGAAATCCATCACTGCATAGATGCCAGTGCGGACATTGTTGTTATTCTTTTCTTGGAGAATTCCTATTGCGAGTTCTCCCATTATGTGGAAATAGGGGAGTATTCCCACTTCCAATCTAGGAACGATGTCCATCATAAAGTCATCCGAAAGATTTCCTAAACTTCCGGAAGATTCCACACCAATCATTGCGTGTACCGATTTGCCGAAATAGAATTGCGGTGTAACACCTAGAGCAATTTTTGCATAACCGCCTTCCCCTGCAACACGATCCAGGAAACCAATCCTCGCTTCGAATAAATTGGAAAAAATTTTTGACAGCGGCTGGAAATGTGCATATGAAAATACGAGTCCGCCGCCGCGATTGTTGTCTAAACCGACCAGAATATCCGCTTCAAGCGTAGAATATTCAAGCACTCTATATTTTGCACCCAAGTCCAAATACGTTTGCACGCTTTCTAAATTGTCTTCTGTATCGAACAAAAGTTTTCCGCCAATTTCCCAATAGTCATTCAATGCTAATTGGGCGTTAATTGGAACAAATCCATCTTCCTGATAATTTGTGTAGAACCCGCCGCCGACAGAAATCCGGTCCTTAGTCATAAATTCCGGACCAAACGTGTAGCGCGTATCCCAAATCCGATCTAGTGCGCACGCAAAGGAGGTGCACCAGATAAGAATGATTAGAATTTTTTGGAAAGAAGAGATCACAACGGAAAAATACTTAAATCTTACTCTAGTGCGGAGGTCCAACTGTTAATTAATGCGTCTAAAATGGCGTTCTTGGCGTAATCTTTGAATGTCTTCTTATTCTCGTCAATGATGGGTTCCGTTTTCTTGATTTCAAAAGAAATAAGGTCTCCTGTGGGGGAGAGGGATGTTTGCAATTCCCCGTTCATCTTTAGGGAATCCGCGGTGAGCAGTTTTAGGATCCGGGGGCCAATTTCTGCTTTGGAATTGGCAGAAATGGTTGTCGTTCCAGGAACTAAGGCGACTGGACTTGAGAGTTCCAGCGGGAATGCTATGTTCGAGTCGACAGAAATGGATCCTTTTATGGACCGGAGCCAAAGGGTGTCTTCCTCTGCGTTTTCTACGGCGAAATTCATTGAAAAATAAAGTGTACCTAAACTATCGGGAATGACTCCTTGGGAAACGCTTTTGACCAAAGCGACAATTCTCGGATTCGGCAGACTTTTTAAAACAGTCCCCGTAGTTTTCTTGAACAGTTCCGGGTCAAGTTTCACGGAATCTAATGTTGCGGATTGAAATTCGAGCGAGCAATTTTTGAGAATTTTCGCGGCTTTTGCTTTTCGAGTCGCTGCACAGCCGTTCAGAAAAGATATGGAAATAAAAAGAGAAAGAATAAGAAGAATAGCTTTTTTCAGCATCATTCCTCTAAGATAATAAACTATTTAAACATGGAAGTAAAAAAGTGCCAATTCAGCCTTTTCTTCATTATGTCCGATAATGCCCATTATGTAAACTAAACAAAATCAAACTTTTCCTATTCGTTGTAAACGATTTCCATATTTGCGAACCGATTTTCCCGATGGACACAAACGAGGACATAGACCTATTTGATTGCAGGACTTTCAGGCACTCATAAATACATTAATGAGCAGCTTCGGACATCTTTTGTAAATCATTAGGCTGCGCATCCCCTTCAAGAATCCTATTAAACGGGACCACCGGACTCGCCGGTGGTTTTAAATGCATACAAACAGAAAATAGCGGTTTACCCGCTACCTTCTGTTTTAAACACTTATTTGACACTTCTAAGTTTCTTGAGCATTTTAAGCTTGCGAGGCTTACGGCAACTAGATTTATACCAACTGCATGGGTGCCCCACACTAACAAACTTGATATCGTTCTGTAACAAAACATGTTCAACGCAACCTCGAAGAGATGTTTCGTGGATGCTTGCGTAGACTTCTTTTCGGTTCTTCTTGAGCCATTCCTTGATATAGGACTTGTTCCCACGAGTGCAGGCGACGAAGATGTAATATTGTTTCTGTAAAATGAAAAGTGAGCCCCAATACATGGCCAAGGGCAATAAAGACAAGAAGAGGAGTTTTCCAAGTCCTATTATTGGTTTTGCAA
>JALNVO010000251.1 GCA_023231365.1 Fibrobacteraceae bacterium
CAGAACCTAAAAGAAGCAATCGCTTTATCATAAATCCTCTGGCAAAATTAAAGTTTAATGAAAAAATAAGCTTTTTTTGTTTTCCTAGGTAACATTTTTTCCTCTATTGGGTGTTAAAAGAGCAAATGACACGTCTCTTTGCTCTTGTATTTGTCCTTTTCGTCCCTCTACTTTTTGCAGAAGGGCTTTCTACCGATTCTACGCAAATCCCAGCCCGCATTCTTTTTGTGGGTACGCTAAAAGATTCCGTCTTCCAAAATGATTCCTCTATTTCTGCAGAAATTTTGGAAACGGGCGAACGCGTTCCTATCAAATACGGTATCCCATTCCATATTGCACTCCCTCTAGATACCCTATGGAACTTGTGCATTTCCGGAACGCAAAAAGAAAAATGCTATGAAGTCTATTACGCAGGCAAGGACACCTCCTTTTCGTTCACTATTACATCCGATGCTTTGATGACTCGCTACGAAGACGCGTCCGAAGAACGCCTGCCCGATTCCGCTTTTGCAACAAAAGATTCTACGGAAAACGAAGACAGCTTGGATGTGGATGATTTTATAAACGAACGGAATTCACAAGTAACGGAGCTTAAAAAAGTGATCGTAGAACTCCGCCGCAGACCCAAGCACAAGATAGGGCAATCCGTCGTGAGCGCTAAATCCATTAAACGGATGCCCGCATTAGCGGAAGCTGACGTGATGAGGAGCATTCAAGCGCAACCCGGCGTGGTTTCGAGTTCTGACTTCAGCACAAAAATATATGTGCGGGGCGGAGCTTCGGACCAGAATCTCTTCTTGTTTGACAATGCCGTAGTCTATTCCCCTACGCACTTTTTTGGACTTTTCAGTTCCTTTCTTGTAGACGGAATTGACGCCGTCAATTTTTACAAAGGCGGATTTCCAGTAGAATACGGGAATAGACTGAGTTCCGTGTTGGATTTGCACAGCAAAGAAGGCGGAGAAGATACTGCAGAAGCGTGGATTGACAATTCCACCATTCACATCAGCACTTTTGCGACATCGCTCCACACAGAAGGCCACGAAGGAGATTTCCGCTGGAATCTTTCCGGGCGTACCACCTATATTAAGCAAGTCCTAGATCTCTGCAAAGCCATCGGCCTCATGGACTTTAGCTTGGATTATCGTTTTACTGATATTCAAGGTGCCCTGATGTATGACTTGGGCGATGGAAAGGAACTTTCTCTCAGCGTCTATACAGGCAAAGATGTTCTGGACTTCGATCCCATCTATTTAGACTGGGGAAATACGATCATTCCGCTCAACTTCCGCTGGCACTTCAACAGCCAATGGGAATACAAGGCAACACTTGCCTATTCCGAATTTTCACAAAAAATGAATATCGCTGATTTTATGGCGATTAAAAATTCCATCAATACATTCGCCATTAAACAAGCTGTTACAGATAAACTCACAAAAGACCACACACTTACATTGGGCTACGATTTTGAATATGATGATGTCCTTTTTTATGAAAAGATGGCTTCTGAAAGCATTAAGGATGAGCCCACACCGCAGTTGCATTCTCTTTATCTAATGGATACTTGGGAATTCAATTCCGCTTGGGAATTCGCATACGGAATACGCACGAACTATCAGACACTGGCCAAGCATTTTGGAATAGAGCCTAGATTTTCCGCTAACTTTCAGATCGACGAGAACAAGGCGATGGAATTCCACATAGGGAGATATTTGCAGTATCTGAATTCCATTATGTTCTCCGATCAAGAATCGCTCAATGAATTTTACTACCCCGCAGTCATTCAAAGCGATGGAACGCACCTGAAACCATCCAGTTCCATCTTGTTTTCCACAGGATACACACAAAAAAATATTCTAGACGCTTGGACGGGGACAATCGAAGCCTACTACAAGACACAAAACAATTTACTCACCTATTCCCAAAACGGAGTGGATTCTGCAAAGAGTCTCGCTGATTACTTCGGCTCCGCAGAGGGCTACTCTCTAGGCTATGAACTTTCACTCCGCAAAGACGAAGGCAATTTCTTTGGCGGCATATCTTGGAGCCAAGGCTATAGCGTGGTTAAAAGCGACGATGGAACCGTCTACAACCCCAATTGGCATCAGCCTTACAGCTTAAAGCTCGACGCGGGCATTAATTGGAAAGGAACCCAAGATGGAATCTGGCACACGAAAAACGGGAAATACCTGCGTTCTTCGCTCCTGTTTAAATATTCAGCGGGAATGCCTGTTACAGATAAAATAGGGTACTATGACATTTCAACGCTTCCCGATGCAGGAACATATCAAAACAATGACGAAGGAACAAATATCGTAGTAGTCCAAGGTCAGCGCAATATGGGAAAGCAGAGCAACTATTTACGGCTCGACTTGAAGCTCATTGATTGGGGGCGCGAAAACAGATGGAACTTCAGCTGGACAATTCTCAACGTGACAAACCACAAGAACGTTTTCTCCTACTCATACGATACATCCAAGACCCCGCCTAAATTAGTGGAAGCGACGCAGTTTCCTTTCTTCCCCGTGCTGGTGAGCTATGACTATTACTTCTAAACGCATCATCAAATTATTGTCGGCATCTCTTTGCCCGGTTATCCTTTCTTCTTGCCTTCTACAAGGCCCGTGGAGCTATACCCCCGAAGAAGAAGAGGCGTATCGCGGCATTTATACGCTTGCCTACTTGATTTCGGACCGACCCGTCAGCAGCCTTTGCTTTAAACGCCTTTTAGCACTTAACGAAAGCATGTCCGAAGACTTCGCTTTTTACGATAGCGCAACCGTCAAAGTATCCGGGGAGTTCAGCGGAATCGATACAACGATAACGCTTTCACCCGAAAGCAGTTCCCCGAACTGCTTTGAAGGCCCTTCTGATTTAAAGCCTTCCAAGGGCGAATCGTATTCATTAGTCGCCGACATCGTCTGGGATAGTTCGGGAACAAAAGTCAAATCCCACTTTAGCGCAAAAGCAAACATTCCATCCGTCTTCTCCATACAGCACGTTTTCGCACCTCTCGCTTCTGGTGATTTTAAAGAAGTGGAGCGCGGCGACACCGCATATACATTGAGCTATCCAAATGACTTTAATTCATACAAATTCACATCAAAATACGACAATTCCGTCCGAGGCGGTTTTTACTCCATACACTACGACAACATCTCCGGTGGAGAGAATACCGATAACTCGGTAAACCAGATGCTCAAAGATTTTTTGGACTCGGCGATGCTCGTCTACTCCTCCCTCGATAGCATTGTCAACGGGGGCTTTTCAGCAAACATCTCATTTGATGACATAAATTCCCTAGATACTATTTTTATCCCCAGCTACACCGTTCCTCTCACAAATGTCCGATTTTTCTTTTATGCGACAGACGAAGCCTTTGTCGACTTCGAAAATAAAACGCTTGCAAGTGCCGAAGATCCGCGCATCAAAGCGGAATCTAATGTAGAAGGCGGTGCAGGTTTATTTTCAGGTATTGCCGTCGATACATTTAGTTTATACATCAACTACACAGAAGACGATAAAACTCAATTCTATTCTTCAAGTGCGGTTTCACATTGTCGCGATACAAGTTGGTCTACCAAAGCCTGCCGGCAATATTTACCCACTTATTGCAAATCTTCAAACTATAAAACAGATGAATGTTTCGCGCTCGCCATATCGACTGCGCTTGAAAATGACTTTTCTTGGGATTCGCTTATTCCCGCAAGCGCCGACTCCGCAACAAAGGAGTCCTTCCGAAACGCCGGAGAAAGCCTCTATTGCTTAGCAAACAATTTTCCAACTTCCGATTCCTATTGCAGCACATTCTACAAGGAATGCCAAGAAAGCGAAGAAAAGAACAGCTGCAAGGACAGCCTCTGGACTTATTGTGCAGACAATAACTGGAATATTTCAAGTAAACCGCAATGCGGCACGGCACTCATCAGCCGTTACCGTTTGCAAAACATCCATTCTACGGTAATCAAGAAAGTCGTCAACAAATGGTGCGAGGAAAATACAAATGACACGCAATGCAAATATTAAACTCCTATTAGCCCTTTTCGCCTTGGCGGGAAGCGCTTTTGCAGATACAGCAGCGGATATCCGCGCTCTTGAAAAGCAAAAGGTTTCGCTCAGCGCAGAAATCAAAAAGATCAATGTAAAAATACAGAC
>JALNVO010000252.1 GCA_023231365.1 Fibrobacteraceae bacterium
ACTTTGCTTAATTTATTGCAAGCCTTGGAGACCGCCTTGGGGAGAATATACGGAGAACCGACTTCGATAATGTCCGGGGAATACTTTTGGAGCACGGGTAGAATTTTGCCCTCTTTCCAGATGAACCGGTATTCCCAATTTCCTGGGAACTTGAACTCTTTGATGTGCTCAATGATCAACCCATCGGAGATTTTTTCCGTATAAGTTTTGCTATCGGGCTCGGCAAAGATCAGCAGCGTGTCCGTGCGGTTTTTGTAAAATTTCATCCGCTCCAAATGATAACGGCGGACGCCGCCTCCAGACGGGCTCCAGAAATTGTTGAAATCGACGATGACTGTCCGGTTCATTGTTCGCGCATTCGGTTAGAATTTTTAGAGAGTTCGATGTTAGCTTCGTATAGCATTGCGTGAGCCCGCTTGGGGGTCACAGAAAGTCGGAAAACGCCGTCTTCTTCTTGTCCGATCCAGAAAATGGCATCGGCATCGCGGATGTACGGTCTTGGTCCTACAATTTTTTTGTCATTCCTAAAGAGTTCTCCGCCGAGGAAAATGGGAATGTCCAAGGCTTTGTACAAGTCTAGCATCGCGGAAGACCTGCGCTCGGTGAGTTCGGAAATATCGTTCCTGTTGGAAATCCGCAAATGATCGATGCCGTCGATAATGAGGACAATGTTCGGATTTTCAGCGAGTTCTTCCTGTAGATATTTTGTGAGCTTTATATTGTCAAAGGAAGGGGTATCTTCCCAAATTTCGAAACGGTTCTTTTTAACATAATCCAATAACTTTTGTGTGCCGGCTCGTACTTTTTTCGCTGTTTCTTCATCGGCATTCTGCTTGCGGACGTTTCTTTCTGAAATATCAGCAATCATCGCGATGGTGCGGTCGAATACTTGGCGACGGGGGGAATCCAAAGCGACATAGATGACCTTTACTTTATCATTTCCTTCAATCAGGTCGAGGGCAAAGGAAGTAAGTGCATCGCTCTTGAATCCAAAGGGTTCTGATGATACGAAGTAGCAGCCGGATTGAACTCCGTCGATGGTATGTGATAGCGTAGGAAAACTGAAAAGCGGATAACCCACATCGGAATCCGCTGGGCAAAGCATGGCCGTATCAAAGTTTTCTTTAATGTCCTGAAGTAGCACAGAACGCCTGTGCGTGCGCATCGTGTCTTCTTCCGTATCGCGGATCATGGAGAGAAGGGCGTCGGCGCCTTCTTTGCGGACGAACGTATCGACCGCTTCGTCTTTGGGAAGCACCACTGATTTGAAACGGAGTCCTTCCGATTCCGCAAGTTCCAAGTATTTGCGAATGTGGAATTCCTGACTTCTGCGGTTAGTTTCTCTGCGGAGGATCAGCGTTATGGATTCTGCTCCGCAGGCCTTTAACTTGTACAAATGGCTTGGTGTAAATTGCTGGTACATAGTGGAAACGACGCCGGGGATTCCCGCTAGGTCAGCTGTGAGCGCATCAAAGAATCCTTCCACGATAATCGGATTAGAGTTGTCTTGTTGGATATTGAATGGAATATCCATTGGGCCTGAAGCATAGGAAATGTATGTATCAGGAGCCGTTGTAACAAGGCTATCGAGGGTCCTTCCGTAAACGGAGTGCAGGATCCCTTTGGAATTACGTGCAGGAATGGTGAGCCGCGGTTCGTGAAAGAGCTCTAGATTGTCTAGGTAGAAACTGACTTCATGCCGTTCTAGACCTGAGAGCAGGCAATAGCTGATGAACGGTTCCGGATCTCCGCTGTAATAGCCGATTCCATAAAGTTGGGCTTGTCCTAGGTTCCAGCCGCGGGATTTGAGATACTCCGCGGTGGATTCGCTTTTGCAAGCGGCCCAATGACAATAGCGTACGAAGCTTTCGAGTACCCGGGCTTTTTCTCCGCCGATCTCCTTGAGAATATGAGGATCGCCATTGTTATTGTCCTGTGCGATTTTTTCTTCTGATGATCCCCAAAAATTGAGAGCCTCTTTACGGGAATCTTTTTCGGAGAGTCCATTGAATCTGCTCCGCATCAGAAATTCGACTAAATCTCCATCGCTTCCGCACTGTAAACAGTGATAGCGCCAATAACCGAGAGAGTCGTAAAAGAATAGTGAAGATTCTTCCGGTGAATGGAATGGGCACTGTGAAAGGAGATTTCGCCCCCATCTTGTGAGAGGAACTCCTAAACGCTTCGGGTTCGTTTCAATTTTTGAAAGTCCTGATTTTTCATCTTCGATGAGCATAAGAGACCTCTTTTATCTTTAACATATAAAAAATAAGTTTTCTAGTTTTGAAAATATGATCGTACTTGGAATAGACCCCGGTTCTTATACTACAGGATATGCTTTTTTGGAGAAGGATCCTAAAGACCATATTCGCGTATTGGAGTATGGGACAATTTCACCTAAGGTAAGAGATGCTTTTGAAGACCGTCTTGTGATGATTGTTACGGAATTGGAAACTCTTGTAGATCATTATAAGCCCGATTCTCTCAGTATGGAAAGTGCTTTCTTTGCCAAGAATGTAAGGAGTGCGATGGTTCTTGGGCACGTCCGCGGGGCGATTCTCGTTCTTTGCCGTCGCCGGGGGATGATGTTTTCCGAATTCAGTCCGCGTTCTGTAAAGCAGGCTGTTACTGGTAATGGTGCAGCAAGCAAAGAAATGGTCGCCTCTATCGTCCAGTCTCGTTTGGGACTTAAGGCCGTAAAAGGGAAGTTGGACGCGACAGATGCTTTAGCGGTTGCTTGCACGAAACTTTTCCCGGAAAGTGAAATATTAAAAAAGACTTCACCTAGAAAATCTCGGAAGAATAAAGATTCCGCTATGCGAAGTTTGATTCTTAAAATGGGAGGGGTTCTTCCAAAATGAATGAACTCGTTGCTTTTGGATTGGATGAGACAGGTTTGGTCCTTATTCCGGGTACAGAGTATAAAATTCGTGAAGCTGCACTGGAGCCATTCCTCTCGTTATCGGATGCTGCAAAAAGGGAGGGCTTTGAGATCCGGGTGGAGAGCTCCTATCGATCTTTTGAAAGACAGCTTTCGATATGGAACAGAAAGGCCACGGGTAAGCTCACCCTGCTAGATTCTAAGGGAATTCCTTTCAAAGAATTACTGAATGATGAAGACGTTTTGATGCGCGCGATTCTTTTGTGGTCCGCGCTTCCCGGGGCGAGCCGCCACCATTTTGGCTCGGATTTGGACGTGGTGGATGCAACTGCTATTCCCGATGGCTATGAAGTGAAGCTCACGGAAGAAGAGTGCTGCGGTATGTTTGCTCCGTTTCACGAGTGGCTTACGTCTAAAATAAAAGCAAAAGAATCCTTTGGCTTTGACCGCGTGTTTGTCCCGGGTAGGGGGAGTATCCGCCCGGAACCCTGGCATATTTCGCACATTCCGACAGCGCGGAATCTTCAGGATGCATTTGATCCGCAAAGCCTGCGGTTGATCTATGAACATTCCGCTATGGCTTTGAAAAATGCCGTGCTAACTCATTTTGACGAATTGATGAAATCCACTGTATTCCCCTATTTTTTATGAATTTTCGCGATCCAAAAGACCAAGGTACATTCCCTTTCGCCTTTGAAGAATATGGGCGCTCTTTTGATGGCGTGCCGCTTTACTATGTGCCATCTTCAAAAAAAGTGGAGCTTCTTGTTTTTGCCGGTATCCATGGGGAAGAAGCTGAGACCGTATTCCTGCTTTCTCGCGCGCTTCGCAAGCTGAATTCGCTACCGGAACACGTGGCCTCAATCCTTTGTGCAAATCCTGACGGCGTTTTGCGCGGAACTCGCGGCAATGCTCGTGGCGTGGACTTGAACCGGAACTTTCCTACAAGAGATTGGAAATCCGAAAAGACTCTTTCAAGGCTTGTATTGGAAGCTCCCCGTGTGACAGAGCTTTCTTCGGGAGCGGCTCCTGCGAGCGAACCCGAGACGCAAGCTTTGATCGCTCTCATCGATCGGTTGAAGCCTTCCGCAGTCATTGCTTTGCATGCTCCTCTCGGGGTGGTCGATTCTCGCATCCGTTCTCCGCTTGAAAAAAAATTGGATGCGTTTTTCCGACTTCCTTGGGTTCCGGGCATCGGCTATGCAACTCCCGGGAGTTTTGGAAGGTATGCTGCGGAACATTTTTTGGAGTG
>JALNVO010000253.1 GCA_023231365.1 Fibrobacteraceae bacterium
AGTGCATAAATTGGAGAAATGCGGTGGCAAAGAAATTTCATTGTCTGCTATTTGTTTTCTAAAGACTGCTTTTGTGGATCTGTGAAAAATTTACGAGCTGTTTTTGCCACGGCGTATGTATCGTATGCGGCGTAAGCTCCGCATCCAATAGCTCCTAGTACGGGAATCGTCCTAGAAAAAATTTTTGCCGAATTTTTCCTAGCGAGGACTCGTAATCCCCTAACCGCCGCATCCCTTGCTATTTGCGCACCGGAGTGCTTGCAGAGGCACCAGAGGAGGGATTCTCTTGAGAGGTATCCGAATTTGCCGTATGCGGCGGCGATGTCGGCAACAAGCTGTGATTGAATTTTCCAGATGGCGGCAATGTCCGGAAGTGTAGTGAGCACACCGGCAAGGCCTCCTGGAGCGGCAAGCGATGCGCTGACAAGGGCTGCTTTGATCGCTGCTTTTTCGGTTAAATCTTTAGCTTTCTTTTCCGGTTTGGCGGAAACCGGAATGCTCGAATAGGGAATTTCCGTTATGTAGTTTGAAATGTTTATGTATGGCCTTTTCATATTTTGAAAATAAACAAAAAAAGCCCTTACGGGCTTTTTCTAATTGGAATAATCGCTGTAGAGCCTTACAAAAAGGTTAAGGCTAGTTTGCCTGCGATTCCGTTGATGGGAAATTGGAGGCTTCCCCCCTTTGCTTCCAAGAATATTTTGATGGATTCTTCTATCCATTGCCTTTCGCAATGGACGCCCTTGATTGCAAAAGAGGCTCCCCCATCTACAGGTAAGATTTCATAGCTTGCGGAAAAATGGATGGGGTTTAGTTCTCCCACAAGCCCTATATCCAGAGAGCAAGAATGTTCATTTGTGTTGAACGAAAGCGTATGGATGGTTCCCAAGTGCTTGATGAACGGGTTGTTCTGGATGGCTGCTTTGATAAGAGAATCCCTCGCTTTGTCGAACATATTACCTCGGAAGGGTGAGAATGTCGATCCCGCTTTTTGTGCGGACCATTGTGTGCTCCCACTGGGCGGAAAGAGAACCGTCGCAGGAAACTGCGGTCCAACCATCCTTGAGGGTGCGGGTGCCGGGCTTGCCCATATTGATCATCGGTTCAATAGTAAATACGTTGCCGACTTCGATGAGCGGCGTGTGTTCGTTGTTTGCAAAATGGAGTACGGTGGGCTCTTCGTGGAAACCGCGGCCGATCCCGTGCCCGCAATAATCTTCAACTACGCTAAATCCATGTTCGTCGGCAATTGGCTGAATTGCGTTGCCGATATCAGAGAACCGCGCTCCGGGGAGCCCTGCCGCTTTAATGCCTTCTTCCATGCAGAGTTTCGCCGTAGCTACAAGTTCTTTCACCTCGGGCTTGACGTTTCCGACAAGGAACATTGCAGACGTATCTCCGTGGTATCCGGAGAGAATTGTCGTAATGTCGATGTTTAAGATGTCCCCGTCCTTGAGGATTGTTTGTGCATCGGGAATGCCGTGGCAGATGACTTCGTTGAGGCTGATGCAGGCATAGCGAGGGTAACCGTGATAGCCCATGCAGGCGGAAATGCCCCCGTTCTTCTTGGTGAAGTTGCCGATGAATTCGTCGATTTCGAGTGTGGAAACTCCCGGTTTGCACATTTCACCTGCGCGGATGAGCGTTTCGGCGGCGAGTGCTCCTGCGGAGCGGATGAGTTCGATTTCTTTTTGAGTCTTAACTTTAATGTGTGCCATTGTTGCCTTCGTGTTCCCGCTCTTCTTCTTTCCGTGCATGCTCTTTCCAGTAATATCGGTCGAGAAGATAGGCGAGAATTTCTTTGTCTTCTGTGTTCTTTACCATATCGTCGACGAGTGGGAGGAATCTGCGGAGGCGGTCTTTGGCCATTTGTCCGAGGACTCGTTTTTCTCGGTCAAGGGCTGCTGCCGTGCGTTGGCGAATGCGGTTTGCTAAGTCTTCCTCTGTGATCGCCGGCATTTTGATAAATTGAATGCCGAAGTCCACAGCGGTTTTTTGAAGTTCAATTTCTTCCACAGGTGTGATGAGTGATATTGCGACTCCGCTGCGGCCTGCGCGTGCTGTGCGTCCGCTTCTGTGTACGTAGACTTCGTGGTCGTCCGGATGGTCGTAGACGATGACGTGCGTTACGTGCGTTACGTCGATCCCGCGGGCGGCGACATCTGTGCAAATGAGAATGTTCAAGCGCTTGTTGCGGAATGCGTCGAGCGTCGTTTCGCGGAGCTTTTGGGTAATATCGCCAGAAAGGGCTCCTACGCGAAATCCGTAATTCGTGAGGACTTGTTCGAGGTAGCTCACGTCGCGTTTCATATTACAGAAGATCATGCAGCTGTCCGGATTTTCCCATTCAAGGACTTTGATGATCATCTTGTCCTTGTCCATTACATCGCACATATAATAGCGGTGTTCGAGATTGTTCGCGATGACTTTGTCATAGCTCAAGGAAAGGTAGCCGGCGTTCTTGCGCTGGAATTCCCGGGCGAGGCTCTTTACAGTTTGCGGTATGGTCGCGCTGAACATAGTGCAGGCGATTTCTTTCGGGAGATAGCGGCGAATGCGTTGCATATCGGGGTAGAAACCCATCGAAAGCATTTCGTCGGCTTCGTCCATCACCAAATCGCGGATGGAGAGAAAGTCTACGTTGCCGCGCTGTGCGTGGTCCAAAAGACGGCCCGGGGTGGCGACGATGATGTGGACGCCTTCGCGGAGTGCGCGGAGCTGCGGTTCATAGCTGACGCCGCCGAAAATGGCGACGGACTTTATTCCCGTCCCCTTTGCGATTTTTTCTATTTCGCCTTCTACTTGCTGCGCGAGTTCGCGGGTTGGGACTAGAATGAGCGCTTGAGGAAATTTGTGACCGCGGACGATGACTTGGATGAGTGGTAGTACGAATGCACCTGTTTTGCCCGAACCCGTCTTGGATTGCACGAGCATATCGCGGGCAGCGAGCATGTAGGGAATGGTTTTGCGCTGGACGGGCATAAGGTCTGTCCAACCCTGTTCAATGAGTGTTGTCTTGAGTTCTTGGGGGAGATCGGCAAATGTATAGTCGGGAAGTTTGTTTTCCGGTTCGACGATGTGTATCGGGTTTAAAAATGGATTGACTGCTTCTGGAGATTCTACGGTTTCTTTCTTTTCTTCATTGTTTTCGTTCATATATACAAAGCTAGAAATTTTAAAAGCGGGAACTTCTACAATGGCTTTGCAAAAGCTGAATTGGCTTAGATGTACTAGCTTGCAAACGAAAAGTTCGGCAGTTTGCTTATTTGATGGACTTGTTGCTCTTGGCGAGAAAGGCTAACAGGAGGAATGTGCCTATAATAATGAGGATAAGATGCATGTCGCTCGTCTTTTCCAAAAAATGCCGGAGGAAGCGTGCCGCTTGGGATGAGAGAAACGCATAGCCCGCAGTGCATAGCACGATGAAGAATGCAAAGCGCCCGAGGAAGGGAATGTCTTTTGTTAATTTCTGTGCAATGTTGTTTATGCTCTCGCCATAAATAGTGAAAAGTGTAGTCACGATTCCGACGGAGATGGAAATTAGGTGCAAGCGGAGAAAATCGGCGAAGTTGGCGATGAGGTGTTCCATATGGGAAAAATAGTTTTTTGAGAATGGCCTGTTTGCTTAGACTATAGGCCACGCGGTCTTGTGCTTAAAAGAATTGTTTTTCGAATGGAATTGACTTGCCAAGTGAACGTTTTTGCAGAGTATGCTTTTTTGATATAGGATAGGCTCAAAAGAAATTTGTTTTTTAAGGAGTTTTTCTCATTAAACACGGAATTTTTTAGATGTATTAAAGTTTGTTTTGCAGATGGGTTGAGCCGGGGATTGCTCTGAAAATTGTGCGAATTTTATAGTGGCTGTTTCTAAAAATTCGTTTAGAAAAAATGCTTGCGACGTGTCATTGCAATTTATTTTAGCGGATATGTAGCTCCCCCTTGGCCCGAGAGAATCGCCTTGTCACTAAGGCGCAAGTTTTTATGTATTCGGGTCCGTTTTTTGAAGGTCTCTGCTTGTGACAGAAATGAGTCTAGGGCACCTCTAAAAATTGCTTTGGTTAAGTGAACCGCATGCAAATCGAGCGCAATAAAGAC